>NZ_JBEORF010000016.1:0-141806 GCF_040302125.1 Nocardioides sp. NPDC127514
CGGTGGCCGCGGCGAGGGTGTCGGTGAAGGTGAGCCGGCCGATCTGGTCGTCGACCACGGTGGGCGATACGCCCTTCTCGGCGAGAGCCGCCATGCCGACTCGGCCGACGTACGTGACGCCTCGGCCAGCCAGTGGCGGACGGTGCCGTTGGGTCTGAGAAAACGCTGCTCGCAGGTTTCGCTACCGGCTCGATCGGGCGAGCGCCCGTAGCCTGAGGACGCGTCGAAATTCGGGTCGTCGGCGCCTAGGCCGCCGCCGCGCTCACGACTGCGCGGCAATCGTCAGGAGGTACCTCGTGGGCGAGACCGAGAACCGACAGGCACCCCAGGTCGGCTGTCTCACGATGCTCCTCCTAGCGCCGGTCCCATTCGTGCTATTTGGCCTGGTCGTGGCATTCGTGTGGCTCGTCGTGATCCCCAACAACCGCGACCTGACGAATTACACCGGACATACCGAAGCTGTCGTGACCAAGGCGGTGAAGACCGGTGCCAGCAAGCAACTCATCACATACATCTATGAAGTGAACGGCCGCGTCTACGAAGACACACTCGGCGTATACGAGAACACCTACATCGGCGACCGGCTCGAGATCTGCTACGTACCAGATGACCCCGCGGAGGACCACGTGGTTGACTTCTCGGACCTGGTTTGTGGCCGCGACAATCCGCGGTAGTCGTCTCCTCGACGACTCCACCAATTGGTCAGGCCTACCAGCCGAGAAGTCAGCCTCGCGGGCCGAGTTCGCGCCGCCTTGCCAGTTCGGCCGACGGACGTGACGGCTCGGCCGACGCGGCTGACACCTCGGCGCTAGCGGCGGGCGGTGACGTAGCAGGCGACGGCGGTGGCGGCGGCTACGTTGAGGGAGTCGATGCCGGCGGACATCGGGATGATGGCGCGGCGGTCGGCGGCCTGCTGCCAGCGCGGGGAGATGCCGTGACCCTCCGAGCCGAGGACGAGGGCGACCTTGTCGACGCCCTCGACGGCCTTCTCGATGTCGACGGCGTCGTCGGCAAGGGTCAGGGCGACGGTGGTGAAGCCGGCGGCGGAGAGGGACGGGAGCGCTTCGTACCAGTCCGGCAGGCGGGTCCACGGCAGCGCGAAGACCGCGCCCATCGCGACCTTGATCGAGCGGCGGTAGAGCGGGTCGGCGCAGCGTGGCGCCAGCAGCACCGCGTCGAACCCGAGCGCGGCGCCCGACCGGAAGATCGCGCCTACGTTGGTGTGGTCGACGATGTCCTCGAGCACCAGGACCGAGCGGGCACCCTCGAGCACCGAGTCGACCGGCGGCAGCGGCCGCCTCTTCAGCGACGCCAGCGCGCCGCGGTGCACGTGGAAGCCGGTCACCTCCTCGGCGGCCTTCTCGCTCATCACGTAGCACGGCGCATCGGTCGTGGCGAGCGTGTCGGCGAGCCCGTCGAGCCACTTCGGCGCCATCAGGAACGAGCGCGGCTCGAAGCCACCGGCCACGGCCCGGCGTACGACCTTCTCGCCCTCGGCCAGGAACAGCCCCTCCGACGACTCAAGCGACTTCCGCAGCTCGACGTCGCGAAGGTCGCGGTAGTCGGCGAGCCGTGGGTCAGTGGGGTCGGAGATCTCGATGAGTTCAGCCATGCTCAGGCGACCTGCACCGAGTCCTTCATGTCCCCCGGCACTTCTTCAGGGAACGAAAGGACCAGATGTCTCCCCAACGCGGTCGCGACCCGCGCCAGGGTGTCGATCCGGTTGCGCGCCCCTCCACCTTCCTCGAGGCGGGAGATGACCGACTGCGTCGTACCCATCCGCGAGGCCAGCTCGCGTTGACTCAGTCCTGCCGCCGTACGCAGGTCGTAGATCAGCTGGCCGAGGGCAAGGTCCTGCTCGACACTTGTCCTCGTCTCGTCGGACGGGACAGGTCGCTCCGCCCGCACGTCAGACCAGCGGGAGTAGTTCGCCATGTTGCTCTCCTAGGGATAGCGCCGGGCACACTCGGCCGCCGCCTTGCGGGCCCTGGCCACCTCGCCGCGCTCGTTGTCTCGTTGTTTGTGGAACGTCGTCAGAAGGATGATCCGAGCATCGTTCGTGAATCTGTAGGTGATCCTCCGCGCGGTCGACCCCAGGGTGAAACGGAGCTCGAACAGACCCTCCCCAAGGCTCCGCGAGAGCGGCATCCGAGCGCGGAACCCCAGATCGGCCAACCGATCCACGATCACCACGACTCGACCCCACTCGTCATCGCTCAGAGCGTCCAGCCACTTCACGACCTCGTCGTGAAGCTCAACCTCCATGCTCATGATCGCATCCACGCGATGATCGCACAAGTGCGATCATCGCACGCCGTTTCACCGCACTGACACAGCACAAGACCCATGAGACGACCGTAAGAGATCACTCATGGCAACGAGTCGACGGCGCGCCGACCCGACCAGCCCTCAGAAGAAGTCCGGGTGGGCGACGCGGACGACCTCGCCGACGACGATGATCGCCGGGGGCTGGACGTTCTCGTCGGCGAGGGTCTTCTCAAGGGTCTCGAGGGTCGCCAAGACCGTACGCTCTGTGGGCATCGTGCCGTCGCAGATGACCGCGACGGGGGTGCCGGGCTCGCGGCCGCCGTCGAGAAGGGCGGTCGCGATCGCGGGGGCGTTCTGGACGGCCATCAGGAGGACCAGGGTGCCGCCCAGACCGGCGACGGCGGACCAGTTGGTCAGCGAGGTGGGGTCGCCCGGGGGGACGTGGCCGGAGATGACGGTGAACTCGTGCGCAACGCCGCGGTGGGTCACGGGGATCCCGGCGACGCCGGGCACCGTCACCGGCGAGGTCAGGCCGGGGATGACGTGGACCGGGACGCCGGCCTCACGGCAGGCGAGCACCTCCTCGAAGCCACGGCCGAAGATGAAGTTGTCGCCGCCCTTGAAGCGCGCGACCGCCTTCCCCTCCAGGGCAGCCTCGACGATGATCCGGTTGATCTCCTCCTGCTGGGCCGAGCGGCCGCGAGGGAGCTTGGCGACGTCGACGAGCTCGACGTCGGCGGGCAGCTCGGAGAGCAGCTCTCGTGGCGCCAGCCGGTCGGCGACGACGATGTCGGCCTCCATCAGGGCCTTGCGGCCGGCCACCGAGATCAGCCCGGGGTCACCCGGGCCGCCACCGATCAGGGTCACACCGGGCACGCGCTGACGCTCGTGCGGAGCGATCAGATCACCGGAGCGCAGCCCGTCGAGGATCCGGTCACGCACGCCCGCCGAGCGCCGCGGGTCGCGGTTGGCCAGCACGGCGATGGTCAGGTCGCCGTCCTGTCCGGTCGCCGGGGTCCAGGCGGTGGCCTGCGTGCCGTCGTCGGAGCGTACGCAGAAGATCCGTCGCTCCTCGGCGGCGGCCGAGATCTCCTCGTTGACGTCGGCGTTCTGGGTCGCGGCGATGACGTACCAGGCGCCGTCGAGCACGTCGGCCGAGAAGCGGGCCTGGTGCCAGGTGATCTCGCCCGAGCCGAGCAGCCCCTCCAGGGCAGGGGTCAGCGACGGCGAGACGACCTCGACCCGCGCCCCCGCGGCGATCAGCGCCGGCACGCGCCGCTGCGCCACCCGGCCACCACCCACGACGACCACCCTCCGCCCCTCAAGGATGAGGCCGGCGGGATAGGGAACGGCATGCTCAGAACTCATGGGTACATCCTCGCCCAACACCGGGGTGCGGCCTGACAACGGGTCGATTCGCGGACTACGTTGGTGGACATGGCACTCGATCGTCCGGTGAAGCCGGATCCCTACTCCCTCATGCCCGCTCTCCCCTCCTTCACGCTGAACAGCGAGGACGTGACCGACGGCCAGCCGCTGAAGCAGGACCAGGTCTACGACGGTGGCAACACCTCGCCGCAGCTCAGCTGGAGCGGCGCGCCGGAGGGGACGAAGTCGTACGTCATCACCTGCTTCGACCCCGACGCGCCGACCCCCAGCGGCTTCTGGCACTGGGTCCTGGTCGACGTCCCCGCCGACGTGACCGAGCTTCCCGCCGGTGCCGGCGCCGGCACCGCCGAGCTCCCGGGCAAGGCGTTCCACGTCGCGACCGACTTCGGCACCAAGGACTTCGGCGGCGCCGCTCCCCCTGCCGGCGACCAGGTCCACCGCTACTACTTCGTCGTCCACGCGGTCGGCGAGGAGACGCTGGGCGTGGACGACCAGGTCACCCCGGCCGTCGTCTCCTTCAACCTGGCCTTCAAGGCACTGGCCCGCGCCGTCGTGGTGGGCACCTACCAGCACTGAGGCTCCGACGTGGGAGTCCTGAGGTCACCGGGTGATCTCAGGACTCCCACGTCAGCCTGATGCCAGGTGGGTCAGCAGCGTCGGCGTACGCCGGTGCTCGACGTCGCGGGACAGCCCGAACGCGAGGAACATCTCGCTCAGACACCGTTCGAACTGCCGCCTGCCGCTGAAGAGCCTGCTGATGATCGCGCGGTCGGGGTACCCGGCGTGGATCAGGCCCAGCACCTCGCTCTGGCGCATCGTCAGCCTCGCGATCGCATCGGGATCGGCGTCCGGCGACGCCTCGACCATCTGGGAGATGACCTCCGGGTCGACGACGACCTCACCCGACGCCACCCTGCCGACGACGTCGAGGAAGTGCGGGACGGTGCGTACGCGAGACTTGCGCAGGTAGCCGAGGCCGCCGGTGCCGGTGCTGGCGAAGACGGCGGCCGCGAAGGCCGTGTCGACCGAGTCGGCGAGCACGACGACGCCCATCTCCGGCACCTTCTCGTGCAGCCGGAGGGTGGCGCTGATGCCCTCGTCGTCCGGGCCCAGCCGGGCGTCGGTCACGACCAGCGTCGGCAGGGTGTCGGTCGCGGCCTGGACGAGCGCCTCGGCGTCACCGGCATCGGCAACCACCTGGTAGCCACCACGCGCGAGCAGGGCGGTGAGTCCAGCACGAAGAAGAGGCGACTCGTCGGCAACGACGACGCTCGGCTCATAGCTGGACACAACGGCTCCGCTCGGTGCTGGGGGTAGCGGTCGAGACGCATTCTGTCGCACTTCCCCGCAAACCCTCGGTATCTCGCGCCCGTGTTCACATCGGCAGCCGAAGGGAACCCCGCCCGGTCAGAACTCCGGCGGCCCTTCGGAGGCCCGCTTGAGCAGCGTCTCGAAGGACGTCGGGTTGGCGAACTCGTCCTCGACCAGCGTCCGGTGCGGCGCCGGAGTGGGCGTGCCGCCCACGGCCAGCAGGGCAGCCAGCTCGGCGGCGGCACGATCGACCCGCTTGGGGAGCTCCGGGCCACCGGCGAAGTCCTCGGTGGCGGCGAAGACCCCGGTCGGGACGACCACCGCGTGCAGATAGGCAAAGAGCGGTCGGAGCGCGTGCTCGAGCACCAGCGAGTGCCGCGCGGTGCCGGCCGTGGCCGCGATGAGCACCGGCTTGGCGTCGAGGACGCCCTGCTCGAGTACGTCGAAGAACGTCTTGAACAGGCCGGAGTAGGACGCTGAGAAGACCGGTGTCACCGCGATGACGGCGTCGGCACGCCGTACCTGGTCGATGGCCGACTGGAGCGCCGGCTTGGCGAACCCGGTGAGCAGGTTGTCGGTCAGCTCGTGGGCCAGGCCGCGCAGCTCGACGTGATCGACCTCGACCTCCGCGCCCCGGGCCTGGACGGCCCGGGTCGTGGCCTCGCCGAGCATGTCGGCGAGCAGCTTGGTCGAGGACGGGACCGACAGCCCCGCGGAGACGACGACGATCCGGGTCACAGCTCCCCCTCGAGCACCTTGGCGACCTCGGGGTCGCTCAAGTCGCGGTCGGAGGAGCCGGTGGCGGAGTCGCCCTCGGCGTAGACGGTCGAGTCCTTCGCGCCGCCGGCCTTCTCCACCAGGGAGGCGTGGGTCGGGGCGTCCGGGACGCCGGGCTTGCGCAGCTTCGCGAACTCCGCGCGCAGGGTCGGCAGGATCTCGCCGTAGAGGTCGAGCTGCTCCAGCACCGTCTTCAGCGGCAGCCCGGCGTGGTCGAGCAGGAAGAGCTGGCGCTGGTAGTCACCGACGTACTCACGGAACGAGAGCGTGCGCTCGATGACCTGCTGCGGCGAGCCGACGGTCAGCGGGGTGGCCTCGCTGAAGTCCTCCAGCGAGGGACCGTGGCCGTAGACCGGGGCGTTGTCGAAGTAGGGCCGGAACTCGTTGATCGCGTCCTGCGAGTTGGGCCGCATGAAGAACTGCCCGCCCAGCCCGACGATGGCCTGGTCGGCGGTGCCGTGGCCGTAGTGCTCGAAGCGCTGCCGGTAGAGCTGCACCATCTGCTTGGTGTGCGAGGCCGGCCAGAAGATGTGGTTGTGGAAGAAGCCGTCGCCATAGTACGCAGCCTGCTCGGCGATCTCGGGCGAGCGGATCGAACCGTGCCAGACGAACGGCGCGACGCCGTCCAGCGGCCGCGGCGTCGAGGTGTAGCCCTGCAGCGGCGTACGGAACCTTCCCGACCAGTCCACTACGTCCTCCGACCACAGCCGGCGCAGCAGGGCGTAGTTCTCGATGGCCAGGTTGATGCCCTGGCGGATGTCCTTGCCGAACCAGGGGTAGACCGGGCCGGTGTTGCCGCGGCCCATCATCAGGTCCACGCGGCCGTCGGTGAGGTGCTGGATCTTGGCGTAGTCCTCCGCGATCAGCACCGGGTCGGTGGTGGTGATCAGCGTGGTCGCGGTGCTCAGGATGATGTTCTCGGTCTTGGCGCCGATGTAGGCAAGCGTGGCGGTCGGGTTGGATGCGATGAACGGCGGGTTGTGGTGCTCACCGGTCGCGAAGACGTCCAGGCCCACCTCCTCGGCGTGCTTGGCGATCTCGACGGTGGCCTTGATGCGCTCGTTCTCCGTCGGGGTCCTACCGGTCGTCGGGTCCATCGTGACGTCACCGACGGTGAAGATGCCGAACTGCATACCCATGGTTCCCTGCCCCTTTCGTGGACTCTTCCACGATAGTTGAAATCCGAACTACTCGGCAAACAGTTGCTGCATCAACGTTATTCCAGGAAACCCCGTGGCGTACGCAGGCCCTCCTGTGCCAACGTACGTCAGGTGTCCGGGGCGCTGCATCCACAGTTGAGTCTGTACGCCGCGATCGCGACCAGCTCGTTCCGCCGCTACTCCACCTACACCGCGGCCACGCTCGCCGGGATCTTCACCAACTCGGTCTTCGGGATCATCCTCAGCTTCGCCTACCTGGCCCTGTGGGAGCAGAACCCGTCCGCCGGCGGCTATGAGGCCGACCAGGCGGTCACCTTCGTCTGGATCGGGCAGGCGCTGCTGATGACGATCGCGCTCTGGAGCGGCGGCTCGACCGACGACCTCGCCGAGCGGATCCGCAACGGCGACATCGCCGTCGACCTCTACCGTCCCGTCAGCGTCCTCGGCTGGTATCTCGCCGCCGACCTCGGCCGCGGGCTCTACCACTTCGCGACCCGGGGCGTGGCGCCGACCATCGTCGGTGCGCTGCTCTTCGGGCTGGTCATGCCCTCCCCCGCCGGCGCGGTCGGGTTCCTGGTCAGCGTCGTCCTCGCGGTGGTGGTCAGCTTCGCCGTTCGGTTCCTCTTCGCCGCCAGCGCGTTCTGGCTCCTGGACGCGACCGGTCCGCGGGTGCTGCTGAGCGTGCTGGCCACCTTCTTCAGCGGGTTGACCCTGCCGCTCAACCTCTTCCCCGACGGCCTGCGCCAGATCGCGCTGGCGCTGCCGTTCGCCTCCTACATCCAGACCCCGGCCGACATCTGGCTGGGCCGCCACACCGGGCTCGACATGCTCGCCGCGATCGGGCTGCAGGTGCTGTGGGCGGTCGTCCTCCTGGGCGTCTGCGCGCTCGTGCTGCGTGCCGCGACCCGCAAGGTGGTGGTCCAGGGTGGTTGAATCTCGACAGGCTCGATCACCCGCGACGGAGGCGATCCGTTCCTACTGGCTCATCGCGCTGCTGTGGATCCGGGCGGCGATGGCCTACCCGGTCTCGTTCTGGACGATGACGGTCGGCGGCGTGCTGATCACCTTCCTCGACTTCGTCGCGATCTGGCTGATGTTCAGCCACATCGACACCTACGGCGGCTTCACGCTGCACGAGATCGCCCTGCTCTACGGCGTCACCTCGATCGCGTTCCGGGTCGCCGACATGCTGGTCGGGAGCGTGGAGAGGATCGGGCGATATGTACGCAGCGGCGATCTCGACGCGATGATGACCAAGCCGGTCCCGGTGCTGGTGCAGCTGTGCGCCGACCGGTTCGAGCTGCGCCGGCTCGGCCAGATCGCCCAGGGCATCGCGGTCTTCGCCTGGGCAGCACCGATCGTGGACTGGAACCCGCAGCGCCTGCTGGTGCTGGTGGTGGCGCTCGTCTCGGGTGTGGTCATCTACTTCTGCGTCTTCGTGACCTTCTCGACGATCCAGTTCTGGACCACGGACGCCTCCGAGTTCGCCAACGCCTTCACCTACGGCGGCAACACGATCATGCAGTATCCGATGACGATCTTCCCGCGCGAGGTCGTCCGGTCGCTGACCTACCTGCTGCCGCTGGCCTTCGTGAACTGGTACCCGTGCCTGTTCCTGCTCGGCCGCACCGACCCGTTCGGATCCCCGGACTGGTACCGCTTCGCCTCGCCCCTGGCCGCGCTGGTGCTGGTCGGCGTCACCACGCTCGTGTGGCGCCAGGGGCTTCGCCGATACCGATCGACCGGGAGCTGATGTGCCACTGATCGAGGTGCGGGACCTCTCCCGCGAGTTCACGATCCGCAAGAAGGCGGGTCTGATGAGACGTACGTCGGTGGTGAAGCAAGCCGTGCACGGCCTGTCCTTCGAGATCGACGCCGGTGAGATGGTCGGCTACATCGGACCCAACGGTGCCGGGAAGTCGACCACGATCAAGATGCTCACCGGGATCCTGGTGCCCTCCGGCGGGTCGGCGCGGGTGGCGGGCCTGGAGCCGTCTCGCCAGCGCCGGGAGCTGGCCCGGCGGATCGGGGTGGTCTTCGGGCAGCGTACGTCGCTGTGGTGGGACCTGCCGCTGCGCGACTCGTTCGAGCTGCTGCGGCGGATCTACCGGATCCCCGACAAGACCTTCCGCCGCAACCTCGAGGACCACGTCGCGCTGCTCGACCTCGGCGACCTGATGGACACCCCGGTGCGACAGCTGAGCCTCGGTCAGCGGATGCGCGGCGACATCGCCGCGGCGCTGCTCCACGATCCGGAGATCCTCTATCTCGACGAGCCGACCATCGGTCTCGACGTCATCTCCAAGGGCCGCCTGCGGGAGTTCCTGCGCGCCCTCAATCACGAGCGTGGGACGACCCTGATGCTCACCACGCACGACCTGCAGGACATCGAGGCGCTGTGCGACCGGGTCATCGTCATCGACCACGGAACCGCCGTCTTCGACGGCCCCCTGCCCTCCCTGCGAGCCAACGGCGACGCCTCCCGCACCCTCGTCGTCGATCTCGTCGACGAGGCCTCCGCCATCGCCATCGACGGCGCTCGGGTCGTGAAGGTCGAAGGCCCCCGCCAGTGGCTCACCTTCCCCGCCGGCGCCTCCGCCGCGCCGCTCGTCGCACAGGTCGCCGCCGCGTACGACGTCGCCGACCTCTCCATCCACGAGCCCGACATCGAGGACGTCATCCGGCAGCTCTACGCGCGCTGATCCTGGCGGAACTCAGGGCTCAGCGCGGAGGACGGCGAGGTCGTCGGGCTGACGGGAGAGCTCGGCGAGGGTGTGGCGCAGGCGGTCCAGAAGAGCCTCGACGGACGCTGCGGCCACTGCGGTGTCGGGGTAGCGGACGCGGACGGCGAGGCCGGTGTGGGTGCGGGAGAACCAGATCTGTACGTCGTCGGCCAGGGTCGAGGCGGAGATGTGCTGCGCGTCGCGGTCGAGGTGGGACGAGCCGCCGGGGACGTGCCGGTAGTCGACCCAGGAGACGACGAAGACGTCGTTGCGGGTCTGTACCAGCGGCTCGGTGAGCGAGCCGAGGACCTGGTCGAGCGGCACCGACCCGAGGCGTACGCCATGCCGGACCGCGTCGCCGGCCTCGGCCAGGCCCACGTCGGTGAGCGAGGCGGGGACCGTGAGCGGGACGGTGGTGGTGTACCAGCCGATCGAGCGGGTCAGGGCGTCCGCGGAGCGGGTGGAGACCGGCGCCATCGTCTCCAGCCGGTCACCGCCGCCGAGGTCGGAGATCGTGGTGGCGAGGGCCGCGAGCACGGCGGCATACGTCGAGGCACCGCTGTTGCGGGCGCGGGCGCCGATGCGGTCCATCAGGACGGCGTCGGCCAGCGGGGCAACGGCGGTGGCCTGGGCGGCCCGCTCACCCGGCTCGAGTCCGAGCGGCAGCGGGAAGGTCGGCAGCCGGTGTCCGCGGCCGCCGAGGAACTCACGCCAGCCACGCAGCAGCGGGTCGTCGGCGTCGACCCAGGCGGGGCCGTCGGCTCCCTCCGCGACGGCTTCGAGGAACGACCTCACCGGCGGCAGCGACGGCTCGTCGCCGCCCTCGGTGAAGGTGGCGTAGAGGTGGGCGAGCTCCTCGACCGCGACCGCGACCGAGTGGGCGTCGCAGTGCAGGTGGTCCATGCCGAGGACGATCGTGGAGCGGTCGGGGCGGGAGATCGCGGCCGGCAGGAAGGCGGGATAGGCGAGCGGCCCGCACCGCTCGTCGAGGGCGGCGTGCAGCGCGGCGCGGGTCTCCTCGACCGTGCTGGTGTGGCCGACGGAGGTCACCGACCACGTGAGTGTGCCGGGGTGGTGCCGGCGGGCCCGGAGCCCCTCGGACCCGGCGACGACCTCGAGCTGCAGGCTGCCGTGGCGGGCGATGAAGGCCCGCCAGGTGCGCGAGAGCGCGACCGGCTCGATGGGGCCGTCGACGTCGAAGGCTGCCGCCAGCCAGACGGTCGGTCCTCCGGCCAGCGCGCCGGCGAGGTGGTTGCGCTGGTTGAGCGAGAGCTCGGCGGGCGCGCCGTGGGCGGGAGCGGAGAGGTCCCAGCGGAGCAGCGTGCCCGGCCGGGGCTCCCACAGATCAGCGGTCGTGACCAGCATGTCCGGTCCCGATGATCTGGTCAGCATCGACCGGGCGTACCGGGAGGCCGAGATCGGCGAGCACGTCGTGGAGCGCCTCGAAGTAGGTCGCCACGGCCCGCCCGCCCTGCACGGTGTCCGGACTCTGCGTGACCACTTCGAAGCGGTCGGCGAAGCGGTTGACCCACAGGCTCGCGTTGGCGGTGCGGCCCTCGCCGGTGAAGTGCAGCCCGGTGTCGAACGGGGTGGTCCCGGCGCCGGGGAACTTGCGTACGTCGAGGTAGGAGACCATCTGCGGGCTGGCCAGCTCGGTCGGCGCGAGCACCCCGCCGGCGACCATCGCACCCAGCGCAACGTGGACCGGGGTGCGGGCCAGCTCGCGGGCGGTGCCGAAGGCCTTCTCCGCCGCGAGCACGGTCTCGGGGAAGGTCTCCCCCAGCGGCATCGAGACGGGGGCGAAGTTGCAGAACCAGCCGTGCGACGTCGCGGTCTGCTGCGACCGGGTGCCGAGCACGGTGATCCCCAGATAGTCCGAGCTGCCGGTCAGACGCTGCTCGGCATGGGCCAGGAGCGCGAAGACGCCGCTGGTGAACCGTCCGCCGGCAGCACGGCAGAGCTCCTCCAGCTCGGCCACAGCCTCGCCCTCGAGCGCGGTCCAGGACCGGATCCGGACGGGCGCGGTCTCGCCCGGGGCCAGCCCGAGGTCGACCGGGAACCGCGGCAGCCGCCCGCCGTGACGCGAGACGATGTCGACCCACTCGCGCACCGCTGGCGTCTCCGCGTCGCACTCGGCGGCGAGCTGCTGCTCGGCGGCTGCGTACCTCACGAAGCTGTCGGCCTCCGGCACGTCCGGCGACGGAACTCCGACGGCCGCGGTGTAGGCCGCGCCGAGCTCGGCGGGGACCATCAGCTGCGAGGCGCCGTCGGTGAAGGCGTGGTCGCAGCCCCAGAAGTAGGTGAAGCCCTCCTCGCGCACGATCGCGCCGAGCAGGAACGGCGCCCAGGAGTCGGGGCGGCACTGCTCGTCCCACAGGCTGACCAGAAGCTTCGGCCAGCCACCGGACCAGTCGGCGGGCGCCTCGACCTCGACGGCCTCGAAGGCGATCGCGTCAGCCGGTACGAGGTGGCGCACCGGCGTGGCGCCGGAGAGGTCGAACCAGGTGCGCAGCCCCTCGTGACGAGCGACGAACGAGGTCAGCGCCCCGATGTAGGCCGGCTCGTCGAAGGCCACGTCGAACTCCCCGGCGGTCCCGGTCCAGGCCCGATGCATCCCGCCGGCGGCGATCTTGGCCCGGTAGGCGTTGAGATGATCGGCCTGCAGGAACGAGGGCGCTCCGGGAGAGACGGGCGCCGCGTCGGCCGCGGCCCGGCACCCGGCCGTCGGCCGCAGCACGACCACTCGGCCCGGCGCCGGTGCCAGCTCCGCGAGCGCCCCGATCCTCATGCGGTGCCCTCCAGCTCGGTGGCCTCAGGGCGCGCGATCTCCTCCAGGAGCCCGCTCATCCCGCCGATCAGGTCGCGCACGACCCGTTCGGCGGCGACCGTCTCCGGGTAGCGGGTCGAGACGTTGAGACCGTCCCGGTCACGCACGAGCCACAGGTAGACCTCGTCGTCGGCGCGGACGGGGGCACGCAGCGTACGGGCGTCCCAGTCGTTCCAGCGCTCGGCGCCGGCGATGAAGCGGGTGTCGACGAAGGTGACGACGAAGTGCGGGGCGTCGTCGACGCCGAGCAGGTCGGCGACCCGCGCGAACGGCTGCGGGACCAGCGGCTTCGCCGCGGCGAGCGCGGCCTGGACGCGGCCGGCGACCTCGGGCAGCGTGGTCGCGCCGGTGATGTCGAGGGTGATCGGGACGAGACCGACGTACCAGCCGACCGCGGCGGCGTGCTCGGCGGTGTAGCGGGTGTGCATCGGCGCCACGAAACGCATCCGCTCCACGCCGTGCTGGGCCCGCAGGACGTACGCCATCGCGCCCATCATCCCGGCCTGGAAGGAGACACCGGCGCCCTTGCACAGCTCGCCCAGGGCCCGGGCCTGGCGGGGGTCGCCGAGCCACTGCGACAGGCTCGCCTGCGGCAGCGGCGACGCCGACGCGGGTACGTCGGTGATGCCCGTGACCGGGAAGTCGGCGAACCGAAGTCCCCCGTCGGGTCCGGTCAGCCAGTCGCGCCAGACCTGCACCGACTCGCTCTCCAGCGACATCGTCTCGCCGGTGACCCGCTCGGCGGCGGCGTGGTCGACGTGGCTGCCGGTGGTCGCCGCGGACAGCTCCGCGAACGGCTCGCCGGCCAGAGCCCGCTCGTAGAGCGAGGCGATCTCCTCGAACCAGAGCAGCTGGGAGTAGGCGTCCATGACGCCGTGGTCGGCGCCGAAGACCAGGGTGAAGCCGTCGGCGTCGGCGACCGTCGCGAAGACGACGTAGGGCCAGGCCGAGGGGTCGATGTGATCGGCGAGGAAGTCCGAGATGCGGCCGCGGGCGTCCTCGCCGTCGAACCGGCCGAGAACGGTGGTGCTCACCGAGACGTCAGCAGCGGCGACCGCACGACGGCGCCGGCCGGCCGGCGTCTCCTCGACGGTCCCGCGCAGCGCCTCGTGACGCCCGATCCAGGCACGGAGCGCGAGGCCGAGCGCCGCGGTGTCGAGCTGCCCGGGCAACCGCATGATCGAGCCGATCCAGGAGCCCGCCTCGGCGGTGTCGAGGTGCAGCTCGTGGTTGTGGGACAGCCGGCGTTCGTCGTCGACCCAGGCACCCGGCTCCGCAGCGGGGATCCACGCGGTCACCTCGCCCGGGGGTACGTCGTACGCGGACAGCTCGGTGTACTCCATCGGAGGTGGAGTTCCTCTCTGAGGTGGGGGGCTCGTTGCGGCAAAACGTCTTCTCGGGGACCCGAACGAACCTCAAGAACGCCGTAGCCCGAGAAGGCGACCCGCCTGGGACGACAGCGATGTCGTCCACGTCGCGGCCTATTGTGCACACAGGTCCGCACCCGAATTCGACCGCCCCCGGACGTGGGAATCGCCACACTTCTTTATTGCCCCCGGGGGTTTACATGACGTATCAAACTCCGATTGACTCCTCCCCCTGCGCGCGCTATCGCTGTGTGATCTCGCTGGGCCTCTGCCCGGCCGCCCGCCAATCTCGAGGACTCCCCCATGCCCGTTGCCACCCGTGCACCGATCGACAACTCCGGCCGCCTGCAGTTCGCCGACGACCTCTTCGCCCGCCGCCATCGCGGTCTCGGAAGTCCGATCGCCAACCAGTGGATCTGGCGGCTCAACAGTCCCTACGACGCCGACCGGCTGCGCTACATCGCCGCCGGCCTGGCCGAGGGCGGGCTGTCGCGGAAGCTGCACCGGGCGAAGTTCCCCGGAGCCCGCGACCTGTGGACCAACGCCGACCGCGAGCCGTCGCTCGAGCTCTACGAGGAGATCCTCCCGGTCGCCCAGATCACCGACTGGCTCCAGGAGCGTCACAGCGACCACCTCGACCCGCACGAGGGCCTGACCTACCGGCTCACCGCGATCAACCTCGACGACGGCACCTCGGTCGTCTCGATGCTGCTCGCCCACGCCGTCGGCGACGGCGGCTCCGTGCTCGACGCCGTGTGCCGTGCCTCCCGCGGCGAGCCGCTGCGGCTGCCGGCGGCACCCGCCAACGGCTGGGACCGCCTCCGTGCCGAGGCCGCCGACAGTCGCGCACAGTGGCGCGCCGTCCGCGACTGGACCAAGGCCCGCCGGCAGGCGAAGAAGGACGGCACCGCGGCCCTGGCCACCAAGGCGCCCCGCGTCTATCCGGAGGCCACCCCGAACCCGAGGCCCGGGGCCTGGCGGATGCCGCGGATGATCACCGAGTTCGACACCGAGACGATGACGAAGATCGCCGCCGAGCACGGCGGCTCGACCAACGCCTGGTTCATCAACGTCGTGGCCGACCTGCTCGTCCGCATCGACCACGTGCCGGTCGACCGGGGCGACGTCCCGGTCTCGCTGCCGATGAGCGACTTCCAGCCCGGGGACGTACGCTCCAACTCGACGCGGGTGGCCATGGTCGAGGTGCCCCGTGACGTGCTCGACAAGCGCGATCTCGCCGAGATCAAGAAGCTCTCCAAGGCGGCCTACATCCGTCTCGGCCAGGCCGGCCCGAGGCTGGTCCCGGTGCCGCTGGCGATGATGCAGATGCTGCCCGACGCCGTGCTCGACAAGCTCCCGCAGCCGCCGGCCGCGGCGTGCATGGCTTCCAACCTGCCCCAGCTCCCCGACGACTACCGCTACGCGATGGGTGAGGACGTACGTCTCGTGGCCGGCCTCGCCGGCTACCAGAACGCGACCGCCCAGGACGCCTATGACGTCGGCGGCGGGATCATCTCCTGGCTGATCCAGTCGGGGCCGCGTACGACGCTCAACCTGGTCGCCGCCGAGCCCGACCGTGTGCCCGACCTGGACTTCCTGAAGAGACTGGTCGTCGAGGAGCTCGGCTCGTGGGGTCTGACCGCCGAGGTGTGGTGACGTGCCCCAGCCCGAGATGCTGTCATCGCTGCCGCCCGCGAGCCTCGGCGCCCGCCCGGCACCGTTCGCTCCCGAGCGCACCAACCGGCTGACGTACGACGACGAGGTCTTCCTCCGCTCCGCGACCGTCATCGGCGTCCCGGTCGTGGCCCAGACCGCCTGGCGATTCCCCACCGAGATCCCGGTCGAGGCGGTCCAGGACCTGGTCGACGAGCTGGCCGAGGGCCCGCTCAACCGCCTCGTCGTACGCCCCACGGTCATCGGCGCGCGCTCCCGCTGGGTGCCGGCGACGACCGCCGAGCCGGTCCACCTGCACCACGACCGGATCAAGCCCGACCAGGTGGTGGCCTGGCTCGACAGCACCGCCGACGAGGTGCCGTTCGACCCGGTGAAGGGCCCACTGTGGGCGTTCTTCCTGGCCTACACCACCGACGGCGGCACGGTCGTGGCCTACAACGCCTCCCACATCGTCTGCGACGGCGGCATGAAGCTCGGCGCCGTGATCGCGGCCGTACGCCGCCAGCGCCTGCCGCGGCTCCCCGCCGCCGAGGCGGAGCCCGAGGTCACCCGCAGGGACGACCGGCGCGACGCTCGCACGATGGCACGCGCCGCCGCTCGCGGCCTCCGGGAAGCCCGGAGGGCCGGGAAGCTCCCCGTGCTGGAGGCCCAGTCCTCCGAGAAGCGGCCGGTGCCGGCCCCGCAGCCCGACCACGACGTCGTCCACGAGGTCGCCAACGCCACTGCCGACTGCCCCGTCGCGGAGTGGAACGCGGCCGCGGAGCGGGCCGGTGGCACCGCCAACGCGCTGCAGGTCGCGATCTCGGTCGAGGTGCTCCTCGAGGCCGGGATCGTACGCCCCGGCGAGCCGGTCAAGATGTCGCTGCCCGTCTCGCTGCGCGGCGAGGGCGACCTGCGCTCCAACGCCACCTCGGGTGTCTCGATCGCGGTCGAGACCGAGCTGCGCGACGGCGTCGGCCGGGTCACCGACCTGGCTCACATCCGGGAGCGGTCGAAGCGGGAGTTCTCCGCGCTCTTCAAGGGCACCCGCCCCGACCCGATCGCCCACATCGCGCCGCTGGCGCAGATGATCCCGGACCGCCTCGCGAAGCCGCTGCTCAAGAACGTCGTCACGCCGCTCGGTCTGGCCTCCAACCTGGGCCGGCCCGACCCCGACTTCGTAGCGCCGTTCGGGGTGCCCGCCGAGTCGATCGTCTTCCGCGCCCTGGCGCTCGGCGCGACCCGCGGCGAGCTGCGCCGGATGCGCGGTGGGGTGACGTCGTGGTGGTGCGAGGTCGGGGATACCTGCAGCTTCGGTATCCGCGCGCTCGACCCCGACGCGGTCCCCGACTCCGAGCGGCTGAAGGAGATCGTGACCACCGTCTACGGACGCTGGGGCCTGGTGCCGACCTTCTGGTGATCCGGCGCGGCCTGGTGAGAGGATGCGGTCATGACGATCGACGTACTCGGTGAGCCCTACACCGTGGAGACCATCGACCTCGCGGACGACTTCGAGGGCACGGTCGTGGCCACGCTGGTCAAGCGGCCCGCCGACGGCGACGCCAAGGGCGCCGTCCTCTACGTCCACGGCTTCTCCGACTACTTCTTCCAGAAGGAGTACGCCGAGTGGTGGACCGCCCGCGGCTACGACTTCTATGGCCTGGACCTGCGTAAGTACGGTCGCTCGCTGCGGGAGCACCAGTCCGGGACGTACGTCGGTGACCTGGCCGAGTACTTCGACGAGATCGACGCCGCCTGGGAGCGGATCACCGAGCGCGACGGCCACTCGCACATCATGCTCAGCGCCCACTCCACCGGCGGGCTCACGGTCTCGCTGTGGGCCGACGACCGCCAGCCCGACGCGCTGGCCGGGATGGTCCTCAACTCGCCGTGGCTCGACCTGCAGGGCTCGTTCCTGCTGCGCTCGGTCGCCAGCCCGGTGGTGCGCCGGGTCGGCCACCGAGCCCCGATGCGCGAGCTCGGCCGCGATGTCAGCGGCTTCTACACCATGTCGCTCCACGTCGAGCACGACGGCGAGTGGGAGTTCGACCTCGGCCTCAAGCCGGTCGGCTCCTACCCGATCCGGCTCGGCTGGCTCAAGGCGATCCGTGACGGCCACGCCCGCCTCCACCGCGGTCTGGACGTGAAGGCTCCGGTGCTGGTGCTCTCCTCCGACCGCTCCAGCAAGCCGAAGGCGATGGGCGAGCTCGTCCACTCCACCGACATCGTCCTCGACGTGCGCCAGATCCGCCGGTGGTCGACCGCCATCGGCACCCACGTCACCTACATCGCGGTCCCCGGGGCGAAGCACGACGTGATCCTGTCGCGCCCCGAGGTCCGCAAGCAGGCCTACGCCGAGATCGAGCGGTGGCTAGCGGCGTACGGCGTCTGAGCCGGTTGGGTCGGTTGAGTCGGTTGGGTCGATTGTGTCGAGGGTCGTCTTCGGGCCCTTGAACCACCTGCGCGCCGAGAGCCGCCACCACAGCGCGAGGAGGACCAGCGAACCGACGGTGAGGATGGGCGCGTAGTTGACCGACGCCCAGGAGAAGTCGTCGCTGGTGATCCAGCCGGGGGGCACGAACGGCAGGACGAAGTAGACCGAGATGATCGCGATCTCGGCGACGGCGACCAGGTTGAGCCACTTGTAGTGCTTGCCGAGGGTCCACTGCCCGGTCTCGAAGGCGTCCCCGGCCCGCCAGCGCAGGAAGATCGGGATGGCGAAGGCGAGGTAGAGGCCGATCACCGCGACCGAGGTGATCGCGTAGAAGGCCAGCGGGATGCCGCCGACACCCCACAGCGCGGGAAGCGTGATGATCGCACCGACGACCGCCACCAGGAGCACCGCGTTCACCGGGACCTTCCGGGTCGGGCTGACCTTCGCCCACAGCGACGAGCCGGGCACCGCCCCGTCGCGGGCGAAGGCGTACGTCATCCGGGAGGCGCTGGTGAGACAGGCCGTGGCGCAGAAGAGCTGCCCGGCGGTGGAGATCAGCAGCACCACGAAGTGCCACGTGTCCGGTAGCGCCTGGCCGAAGATCACGTCGACCGCGCCGCCGCCTGCGCTCACGCCCTCGGGGTCCTGGACCGCGAAGAGGAAGGCCAGCAGCAGGACGTACCCGCCGACCGCGGAGTAGAAGATCGAGCGCCAGATGCCCTTCGCGGCACCGTCGGCCGCGCCCTGGGTCTCCTCGGAGAGGTGGGCGGAGGCGTCGAACCCGGTGATCGTGTACTGCGTCAGCAGGAACCCGAGCGGGAGCACCAGGAACCAGTACTTCGCGTCGGCATAGCCGGAGTTGTTGATCCGCTCGGTGAAGACGTAACTGATGCTCTGGTGGTCGTCCGGGACGATGACCAGCACCAGGACCACGATCGCGGCGCCGGCGACGTGCCACCACACCGAGATGTTGTTGATGACGGCCAGCAGGTGGCTGGAGTAGATGTTGGCGAGCGCGGCCAGCACCAGGATGGCCAGGAAGATCAGGTAGACCCTGCCCAGGGAGTAGCCCTCGGCCCAGCTCTCACTGAGCGTCGAGAGGGTGAGGTCGAGGAAGGTGGCGGCGCCGTACGCGACGCTCGCGGTCACCGCGAGCAGGCCGATCAGGTTGAGCCACCCGGTGAAGAAGCCGGCCGCCGGGCCGCCGAGCTTGGCCGCCCACCAGTAGATGCCGCCCGAGGTCGGGTACGCCGAGACCAGCTCGGACATGGTGAACCCGATGATCAGGATGAGGCCAGCGATGATCGGCCAGCCCCATGAGATGGCCACGGGTCCGCCGTTGTTCCAGGCCTGGCCGAACGTGGTGAAGCACCCGGCCAGGATCGAGATGATCGAGAACGAGATGGCGAAGTTCGAGAACCCCGACCAGGTGCGGGACAGCTCCTGCTTGTAGCCGAGACGGGCGAGATGTGCTTCGTCGTCGAGCTGGGTCGGCTCGACGGTTTCAGGTGCCTCGGACATGGCACGCCTCCGGATTCCGTGGGGGTGGATGTGTCTGAGGCTAGAAACGGTCCGTGGCGGTCGTGGTCGCGCCAGGTAACGGCGCTGTGAAAGATCCGTCCTTGAGCGCCACCCCGGTCGCGCCGAGCGCCCGGGCCCCGGAGACCAGGCTCGCGATGGTGCGCGCCGCGGTCGCATGGTCCAGGCCGTGGGGTGGACGGATGTTGGAGACGCAGTTGCGGGCCGAGTCGAGGACGCCCGGCCGTGGGTCCCAGGTGAGGTAGGCGCCCAGCGAGTCGCTGGACGAGAGCCCCGGCCGCTCGCCGATCAGCACCAGGACCAGCCGCGCGCCCAGTGCCCGGCCGATGTGGTCCCCCAGCGCCACCCGGGCCTGGGTCGCGACCACCGGCGCGGCGAGGGTCGTGGCGCTGTCGAGGAGCGGGACCAGGTGCTCCAGGAGCGGCACCGCGTGCTTCGCCACCGCCTCGGCGGAGAGGCCGTCGGCGACGACGACCGCCATCTCGGCTCCACCCGGACCGACCTCCAGGTCGGTTCCGGGCACCCGGCCGAGGTCCGGCCGGGTCAGGTAGGTGGCCCGGTCCGGTGCCGCGGAGGCGACGACCGTCGGCGTACCCAGTCCCAGGGTGTCGAGCGCCTCGACCAGCGCCTCGACGTCGAGCGGGAGATGGACCGCGTCGCGAGCCGCGGCATGGGCGGCGCCGAAGGAGAGGACCTCGGCGGTCGGGACCGAGTTGCCGGCCCGGCCGAGGCCGATCCGCGCCGGCGTGGCCCTGCGCAACGGCTCCCAGAACGCGCTCATCCTGCCAGCTCCTTCAGCATCGTGGACGACGGGTCGATGTCGCGTACGGAGCCGTCCGGGTCGAGCAGGCCGGCCGAGGCCAGCCACTCCTCGAGCTCCGGCGCGGGGCGTTTGCCGAGGACCTGGCGAGCGTAGAGGGCGTCGTGGAAGGAGGTCGACTGGTAGCCGAGCATGACGTCGTCGGCGCCCGGGACAGCCATGACGTACGTGCACCCGGCGACGCCGAGCAGGGTGAGCAGGTTGTCCATGTCGTCGGAGTCGGCCTCGGCATGGTTGGTGTAGCAGACGTCGACGCCCATCGGCACACCCAGCACCTTGCCGCAGAAGTGGTCCTCGAGCCCGGCGCGGATGATCTGCTTGCCGTCGTAGAGGTACTCGGGGCCGATGAAGCCGACCACCGTGTTGACCAGGAACGGCTTGAACGCCCGCGCCACCCCGTACGCCCTGGCCTCCAGGGTCTGCTGGTCGACCGGTCTGCCGCCGCTGCCGAGGTGGGCACCGGTGGAGAGTGCCGAGCCCTGGCCGGTCTCGAAGTACATCACCTCGGTCCCCACGGTGCCGCGCGCCAGCGACCGGGCCGCCTCGTCGGCCTCCGCGAGCATCGCCAGGGTCACCCCGAAGCCCTCGTTGGCACCCTGGGTGCCGCCGATCGACTGGAACGGCAGGTCGACCGGCAGCCCCGCCTCGATCAGGTCGATCGTGGTGGTGACGTGGGTCAGGACGCAGCTCTGCGTCGGGATCTCGTAGCGAAGGCGTACGTCATCGACGAGCCGAAGCAGGTCGGCGACCGTACGCGGGTTGTCGGAGGCCGGGTTGATACCGATCAGCGCGTCCCCGGATCCCAGGAGCAGCCCGTCCAGGATCGAGGCCGCGATGGCCCCCGGATCGTCTGTCGGGTGGTTGGGCTGCAGCCGGGTCGCCAGACGTCCCCGCAGGCCCATCGTCGTACGGAAGCCGGTGACCACCTCGGTAGCCGCCGCCACCGCGATCAGGTCCTGGTTGCGCATGATCTTGGAGACCGCCGCGACCATCTCGGGGGTCAGCCCCGGCGCGACGGCGGTCAGCGCGGCCGTGTCACGCCGCGCGGCGGCGCCGAGGAGCCACTCCCGAAGGGCACCCACGGTCAAGCCGCTGACCTGCGCGAACGCGTCCTCGTCGTGGGTCTCCAGGATCAGCCGAGTGACGTCGTCCGACTCGGCCGGCACCACCTGCTCCTCGAGGAAGGTGGTCAGCGGAAGGTCGGCGAGCACCATCCGCGCCGCGACCCGCTCGGTGTCGGACCGTGCGGCGCATCCGGCCAGGACGTCGCCGGAGCGCAGCGGCGTCGCCCGCGCCAGCACCTCCACCAGACCGTCGAACTCGAAGCCGTGCCCGTGGAGACTCTGCCGGTAGCGCATGAGATCAACGGTAGAGCCGCAATATTTCCACGGTGTGAGGCTCAGGCACCAGTGCAGCACGTCGGACCACGGCGCGAGAACAACACGCGAACCCACTCGACACAGTCGATCCAGAAGTCGCTTTCAATCGACAGCCGCGCCACCCCGGTGAACAGAAGGCAAAGACAGTGCGCGTTAGGGTGCTGTGGTCCCGAACCCAACCGGAAGGACAACAGTGTGACTTCTGAGAAGAAGACAGACAGTCCGAAAAATTCCGACCATCACAACCCCTCTGGTCTCATCAAATCCCCCACGGGCGAAGTCGTTCCCCACCCCGCGCTGGACCTGCCGATCTCGAGCGAACAGGAACAACGCAAGGGAATCGACTGGGTCGTCTTTGGCATCGCCGCGGCCATCGCGATCGCGTTCATGGCCTGGGGCTTCATCAACACCGACGGCATGGGCAAGGTCGCCGGCGACGCCCTCGCCTGGGTGCTGGACAAGGCCGGCTGGGTCTTCGTCCTGACCGCCAGCGGCTTCGTCATCTACATCATCTGGCTCGCCGTCAGTAAGTACGGCAACATCCCCTTGGGCCGTGACGACGAGAAGCCGGAGTTCAAGACGGCTTCCTGGATCGCGATGATGTTCAGCGCCGGAATGGGCATCGGTCTGATGTTCTACGGCGTCAGCGAGCCGATCTCGCACTTCGTCACCCCGCCGCCGGGCACCGGCGAGGCGGGCAACCCCGAGGCCATCCAGCACGCGATGGCGACCACGATGTTCCACTGGACGCTGCACCCGTGGGCGATCTACGCGGTCGTGGGTCTGGCGATCGGCTACGGCGCCTACCGCAAGGGCCGCGTCAGCCTGATCTCCTCGGCCTTCACGCCGCTGCTCGGAAAGAAGACCGTCGAGGGTCCGGCAGGCAAGGCGATCGACATCTTCGCGATCTTCGCGACCCTGTTCGGCTCCGCCACCTCGCTCGGCACGGGCGCGATCCAGATCGAGAGCGGCCTGCAGATCGTGGCCGGGCTCGGCGAGGTCGGCAACAACGTCCTCATCGGGATCATCGCGATCCTGACGGTCTGCTTCGTGATCTCGGCGGTCTCGGGTGTGGCCAAGGGCATCCAGTGGCTCTCCAACATCAACATGGTGCTGGCCCTGCTCCTGGCGCTGTTCCTGTTCGTGGTCGGCCCGACGGTCTTCATCCTCGACCTGATCCCGACCTCGCTCGGCACCTACATCGGCGACCTCGCCCAGATGTCGGCCCGCACCGGCGTCGGCGGCGAGGAGACCTCCGCCTGGCTCGGTTCCTGGACCGTCTTCTACTGGGCCTGGTGGATCTCCTGGACGCCGTTCGTCGGCATGTTCATCGCGCGGATCTCGCGTGGGCGCACCATCCGGCAGTTCGTCGCCGGCGTGCTCCTCGTCCCGAGCGCCGTCAGCGTGATCTGGTTCTGCATCATGGGTGGCACCGCCATCGACCTGCAGCGTGACGGCACCGTCGACATCGCCGGTCTCGGCGGGGTCGAGTCGCAGCTGTTCACCACGCTCGACCAGTTCCCGCTGGCCACGGCGATGAGCATCCTGGTCATGGTGCTGGTGGCGATCTTCTTCGTCTCCGGAGCCGACGCGGCCTCGATCGTGATGGGCACGCTCTCCGAGCGTGGCGCCGAGGAGCCGAGCCGGCCGACGGTGGTCTTCTGGGGTGTCGCGACCGGTGTCGTGGCCATCCTGGGCCTGATCGCCGGTGGTGCGGATGCGTTGTCAGGTCTGCAGACGATCACGATCGTGGCGGCACTTCCGTTCGTGGTGATCATGGTCGGGCTGGCGGTCTCGCTGCAGCGCGACCTGGCCCATGACCCGCTGATCGTGCGTGGTCAGTACGCCGCGGAGGCGGTCGAGCAGGCCGTCATCACCGGCGTCACCGAGCATGGTGACGACTTCGCGCTCGCGGTCGTCGAGGACGACCACAGCAACAACGGCGCCACGCCGGCACCGGCCGCCGTGACCGACGACAAGGCCTGATCCTCGCGGTCTGAGCCTGATGGCGGGGTCCTTCGGGACCCCGCCATCAGTCGTTCGTGAGGGGCGTTCCGGCGTACGTCTCCCGGGTGACGAACTCCTCGACCTGATGCCGCCGCAGCCTGGTGAGCTGCTTGACCGGCTTGCCCAGCGGGACGACCGCGGCGACGGCGTATCCCTCAGGAGCGCCGAGCAATTCGAGCACCGCCGGCTCCTCGGCGACCACCATCGTGGTGATCACCCCGCCGAAGCCCTCGTTACGCGCCG
Organism: Nocardioides sp. NPDC127514; assembly: GCF_040302125.1. NCBI lineage: Bacteria > Bacillati > Actinomycetota > Actinomycetes > Propionibacteriales > Nocardioidaceae > Nocardioides > Nocardioides sp. NPDC127514. The sequence continues at coordinate 23,898 of NZ_JBEORF010000016.1, forward strand.
CGAGGAGGGTGTTCCACACCAGCGGATAGACCGAGGCGCCGGAGATGACACCCACCCGGTCCAGCTCGGAGTCGAGGGAGGCGACCGCGCCGAGGTCGACGAGGAAGACGAGCACCACCGGAGCCGTACGCAGCGGCTCGGTCATCACATGCGGGACCCGGGTCGCGGCGATCTGCTCGTCGGTCACCGCCGTCGGGTGCACCGTGTTCCACGGCATCTCCCCCGCCTTCTGCTGCGCCATGTACCTGCGGGCGCCCGTCGCGGTCAGCTCGACCAGACGCTCACGGGTCTCCTGCCTGCGTACGACCACGACGTGGCCGCCCTGCCGGTTGCCGCCGGAGGGGGCGAACCGGGCGTTGTCGAGGATCCGGGCGAGGATCTCGTCGGGTAGCGGGTCGTCGGTGAAGTCGCGTACGGCATGGGTGGTCCGCATCGCCTCGTAGAGCTCCATGGCTCCATCCCAGCAGACTCAGCCCAGCAGGAAGGCGACCAGTGCGGTGATGCCGACCACGACGATCACACCGCGGAGCACGTTGGGCGGCAGCCGGCGGCCGATCCTGGCACCCAGGAGACCACCGATCGTCGCGCCGACGGCGATCAGGACCGCGATCGTCCAGTCGACGTCGGCCACGAGGGCGAAGATGAGCCCGGAGATGCCGTTGGTGATGGCGACCAGCACGTTCTTGAGCCCGTTGAGACGCTGCAGCGACTCGGCGACCCCGATGCCGATGATCGCGATCATCAGCACACCCTGAGCGGCCCCGAAGTAGCCGCCGTAGACGCCGAGCATCGCGATCGCCGGCCAGACCCACCAACGTTCGCTGCCATCATCGGGAAGGTCGCCGTGCCGTCTGGCGACCCACCGGGAGATGCGCGGGCCGGTGATCACCAGGACCACACCGAGCCCGATCAGCACGGGGACGATCGCCTCGAACGCACCCGGCGGCAGCACCAGCAGCAGGATCCCGCCGACCGCGCCGCCGATGAGTGCCGCAGCCCCCAGCCGCAGGATCCGGCGGCGCTGCCCGGCGAGCTCGCGACGGTAGCCCCAGGCGCCGGCCAGCGAGCCCGGCACCAGGCCGATCGTGTTGGACACGTTGGCGACGACCGGAGGTACGCCGAAGGCCAGCAGCGTCGGGAACGTGATCAGCGTCCCGGAGCCGACGGCAGCATTGATGGTGCCCGCCCCCACCCCGGCGAGCAGGATGAGGGCGGACTGAAGTGGATCCACTTAGACGGTCGGCTCTGCAGGAGGCTGCGGAGCCTGAGGCCGGTTGGGCGCCTCGGCCTGCTTGGCCTCGGCGAGAGCCTCCTCGACGGCCGCGGCCGCGGAGGACTGCTCACGGTCGAGCTTCGGCTCGGCCGAACCCATGTCGACGCGCTTGACCGGGCCCTCGACCTCGTCCGGGATGCCCTTGAGACTGTTCATCGTCGAGCCGAGGCCTTCGAGCGCAGCGCCGATCTCGCTCGGGATGATCCACACCTTGTTGGCGTCGCCCTCGGCGATCTTCGGCATCATCTGGAGGTACTGGTAGGCCAGCAGCGACTGGTCGGGGCGGCCGTCGTGGATCGCCTGGAAGACCGTCTGGATGGCCTGGCCCTCACCCTGGGCGCGCAGGATCGCGGCCTCACGGTCGGCCTGCGCCGCGAGGATCTGCGACTCGCGCTGACCCTCAGCGTTCAGGATTGCGGACTGCTTGTTTCCCTCCGCCGAGAGGATCGCGGACTGACGCTGACCCTCGGCGGTGAGGATCGCGGCGCGCTTGTCACGGTCGGCGCGCATCTGCTTCTCCATCGCGTCCTTGATGGACATGGGCGGGTCGATCGACTTGATCTCGACGCGCTTGACCTTGATGCCCCAGCGGCCGGTGGCCTCGTCCAGGACGATCGAGAGACCGGAGTTGATCTGCTCGCGGCTGGTCAGCGTCTCCTCCAGGGTCATGCCACCGACGATGTTGCGCAGGGTGGTCATGGTGAGCTGCTCGACGGCCTGGATGTAGTTGGCGATCTCGTACGTCGCCGCCACCGGGTCGTTGACCTGGAAGTAGATGACCGTGTCGATCGAGACGGTCAGGTTGTCCTCCGTGATCACCGGCTGCGGTGCGAACGCGACGACCTGCTCACGCATGTCGATCATGTAGCGCACCTTGTCGACGAACGGGATCACCGCGTTCAGGCCGGGGTCACGCTTCGACTGGAACTTGCCGAAGCGCTCCACGATGCCGACCCGCGCCTGCGGGATGATCTTGATCGTCTTGGCCAGCGTGGTGATCACCAGCACCGCCAAGATGACCAGAAGGGCCAGGATGATGCCACCCATTGCCAATCAGTCCTTGTCTATTCGTGTTGCGTCAGGTTGCCCGGAAACTACGGAGTCCCGAGCTCCGGAAGAGGATGGACGTACGCCGTCGCTCCTCTGATCTCGAGCACCTCGACCGGCGTGCCGGCCGCGATCACGAGCGTCTCGTCATAGGGCTGAGCGGTCCAGAGCTCGCCCGCGAGCTTGAGCTGCCCCGGCTTGTGGGCACTGATCTCGACGGGCGAGATGGCCTGGACCCCGATCAGCTTCTGCGCGCCGATCTGGATCTCCGGGCCGTTGTGGAGCCGCCTGGCCAACCCCGGGCGTACGACCGCGAGCATGGAGACCGAGACCGCCAGCGCGACGATCGCCTGGATCACGAAGCTGTCGGTGAACGCGCCGGTCAACGCGCCCGCGAAGGCGCCGGTGGCGAGCATCAGCAGGATCAGGTCGAGGCTGAAGAGCTCTCCGACGACGAGCAGCGCTCCGAGTGCTGTCCAGATCGCCCAGTCCCAGTCCTGCCAGTCCATGGGCGTCACCCTATCCAGACGGGCCACGCGTTGTGGGGAGGTTCGGGTACCGACTTCTTAACGTTAGGCCTACCGGGTGTGGCGGGCGCGACGCTTCGCCCAGAAACGGCCATCGCTCGCCTCGAGCTCGAGCGGCATACCGAAGGTCTTGGAGAGATTGGCCGAGGTCAGCGTGTCCTCGATGAGCCCCTGGGCGGTGATCCGGCCGGAGCGCATCATCAGGACATGGCTGAAGCCGGGCGGGATCTCCTCGACGTGGTGGGAGACGAGCACGGTCGCCGGGCTGTCGGGGTCGTAGGCGAGCGTCGACAGCGTCGAGACCAGGTCCTCCCGGCCGCCCAGGTCCAGCCCGGCGGCGGGCTCGTCCAGGAGCAGCATCTCCGGGTCGACCATCAGCGCACGGGCCAGCTGGACGCGCTTGCGCTCGCCCTCGGACAGGGTGCCGAACTTCCGCTCGCCGAGGTGCTTGATGCCGACCTCGATCAGCAGCGCCTGGGCACGGTCGTGGTCGAGGTCGTCGTAGTGCTCGCGCCAGCGCCCGACCACGCCGTAGGAGGCGCTCACCACGACATCGCGGACGAGCTCGTGGCGCGGGATCCGGTCGGCCAGCGCGGCGGAGGTGAGGCCGATGCGCGGGCGCAGCTCGAAGACGTCGATGCGGCCGATCTGCTCGCCGAGGATCTTCACGACCCCCGACGTCGGGTGGAGCTGGGCCGCCGCGGCCTGGAGCAGCGTGGTCTTGCCGGCGCCGTTGTGGCCCAGGATCACCCAGCGTTCATCCTCTTCGACCACCCAGCTCACAGAGTCGAGAAGGGCGTTGCCCCCACGGCGTACGGTGACGTCGGTGAACTCCAGCACGGCTGCCATGGCGGCAAATCTATCGGCAGGGGTTGCCCGGCTCGGGGTTAGGGTAGGCGGCTGTGAGTGTCGACGATGCGGAGCTGAATTCAGGGTCGCTGGAGACCACCCCTGAGGCGCTGCGCCTGGCCTGGTGGGTGACGGCGTGGCTGCGCGGTGAGGCAGTCACCGACCTGGTGCTCGATGCGGTGATCGGGCCCGACGCGACCCATACCGTCAGCGGGCTGGCCGCGCTCGGGCTCGGTGGCACCGAGGGGGTCGCGGACGCCTTCGTCAGCGGGATGGGACGGCTGCGTACGGAGGGGGCGACCAGTGTCGGGGTCGCTTTCCCCGCCGAGGGCGACCCGGTCGGGCTGGGCGGACCCCGGGCCTTCAACACGGCTGCGATGGAGGCCGGCGAGGCCGTGGTGAGCGACGCCGGGATCGGGCTCGTGCCGGTCCGGGTCGGCGCGGTCGTCGAGTGGCAGGCGTACCCGGCCCAGCGGCGTCAGCTCCCCGACGTCGGCGAGGCCGACCGGGCCCTCCGGCTCGCGCTGACCGAGTCGGCGACGGCGCTCGCCGAGCTCGACGTCGCGCGGTGGCGGCCCGAGGTCGCCGACCGGCTGATGAACCTCCGCCACCGGCCTTCGCTGGCCGGGGCTCCCGGGGTGCCGCCGCGGTGCGTGGAGCTCGCCGCCCGGGGCGTACAGGCTCGGGAGATCGTCGCGGTGGCGCTCGAGGACGAGGGCGGCGCCGTGTCCGCCTCGGAGATGCTGCGGCGGCGGGAGGCCCTGGTCGGCCTCGACCGCGCCGCGCGAAGGGCGCTCACCGCGGCCGGATCGCCCGAGGTGTGGCCGCCGAACTGAGACGCGGCCGCCGGCTCCACTATCGTTTGCAGAGATGACCGAGGAATTCGACGCGCTCGAGCGCCGTCCCGACACCCTGCTGATCACCCTCGCCGGAAACGACCGTCCCGGGCTGACCTCGGCCACCCTGGCGACGCTCGCGTTGGCCGGGGTCGACGTGGTCGACCTGGAGCAGATCGTGCTGCGGGCGCGGCTCGTGCTCGGGCTCCTGGTGACCGCGCCGGCCGACGCGGCGAGCACCGACGCGCTCAAGCACGCGATCGAGGAGACCGCCCACGCTCTCGACATGACCGTCGAGATCGAGGAGGGCGTCGGCGACACCCCGCGGGAGCCTGCCGACCGCGCCCGGGTGACGGTGCTGGGACTCCCGCTGAAGGCGGCCGCGCTCGCATCGGTGACGCGGACGATCGCCTCTGCCGGCGGCAACATCGACCGGATCATCCGGCTGGCCCGCTACCCGGTCACCGCGTTCGACCTGCACGTCTCCGGCGCCTCTCCCGACGAGCTGCGGGTCACGCTGGCGGCCGAGGCCGCCGCCCAGGGCGTCGACATCGCCGTGCAGCCCGCCAACCTCGTCCGCCGCGGCATGCGCCTGATCGTCATGGACGTCGACTCGACGCTGATCGACGGCGAGGTGATCGAGATGATCGCCGCCCACGCAGGCTACGAGAAGGAGGTCGCCTCGGTCACCGAGGCGGCCATGCGCGGCGAGCTCGACTTCGAGGAGTCGCTCCGAGGCCGGGTGAAGTACCTCAAGGGCGTCCCCGCGACCGCGTTGGACGAGGTGTACGCCGGGCTGCAGCTCAACCCGGGCGCGCGGACGATGGTCCGCACCCTGCGCCGCCTCGGCTACCGCTTCGCCATCGTCTCGGGCGGGTTCTCGCAGATCACCGACCGGTTGGCGGCCGACCTCGGCATCCACTACGCCCGCGCCAACGAGCTCGAGATCGTCGACGGCGTACTCACCGGAGAGGTGGTCGGCGAGGTCGTCGACCGGGCCGGCAAGGCCCGCGCGCTCCGCGAGTTCGCCGCCGAGATCGGCATCCCCGAGGCCGCCACCGTCGCCATCGGCGACGGCGCCAACGACCTCGACATGCTCGCCGCCGCGGGCCTCGGCATCGCCTACAACGCCAAGCCGGCCGTACGTTCGGCCGCCGGGACCGCGATCAACGTCCCCTACCTCGACACGATCATGTATCTCCTCGGCATCTCCCGCGAGGAGATCGAGGCCGCCGACGCCGAGGCCGGCATCGTCACCCCCGCGCCGCCGCTCATCTGACCCGCGCCCGCCGAGTCGGCTCGTCCTGACCCGAAATCCCGCCGAGTCGGCCCGTCAAGACGGGCCGACTCGGCGGGACGTCAGGCTCGTGCGACGTGGAAGGCGGTGACGGAGGCCTCGGCCTCGTCGAGCTCGGACCAGTCGCCGTCGTAGCTGAGTACGGCCACGGCGGATGTCGGGAAGCCGAGGGCGAGCTCGTTGCCGGCCTCGTCATCGCCCTCGCCGTCGTCGAGGAGCTGCACGAGGGAGAACACGGTCGGGTTGTGACCGATCACCACGACCGTCGAGATGCCGTCATCGACGCCGCGGACGAGGTCGAGGGCGGTGGAGGTGCCGGCGGCGTACAGACCTTGGTCGTACTCCGCCAGCGTCAGGTCCCACGACGCACCGAGTGCGACGTCCTCCCAGGTCTGGGTGGCGCGGTCGGCCGCCGAGACCAGCACGTAGTCGGGGACCACGCCCTGCTCGGCCAACCACTCCCCCGCTGCGACCGCGTCGGCATGGCCGCGCTCGGTCAGCTGACGCTCGTAGTCGGTGGGTGCCGACGACTCCGCCTTGGCGTGCCGCATGATGACAAGGGTCCGCATGCGGCAACCCTATGACCTCACGCACCCAGCGAGTGATAGCCCCCGTCGACATGGATGATCTCGCCGGTGGTCGCCGGGAAGAAGTCCGAGATCAGCGCGCAGACGGCCTTCGCGGTCGGGCCCTGGTCGGTGTTGTCCCAACCCAGCGGCGCCCGGGTGCCCCAGCCCTCGTCGAGCTCCTCGAAGCCCGGGATCGCCTTGGCGGCGAGGGTCTTGAGCGGCCCCGCGGAGACGAGGTTGCAGCGGATCCCGTCAGGTCCGAGATCGCGGGCGAGGTAGCGCGAGGTCGACTCGAGCGCGGCCTTGGCGACACCCATCCAGTCGTACGCCGGCCAGGCGATCGTCGCGTCGAAGGTCAGCCCCACGATCGAGGAGCCGGGCGCCAGCAGCGGCTTGGTCGCCATCGCGAGCGACTTCAGCGAGTAGGCGCTGACCTGGACCGCCTGGGAGACGTCCTCCCAGGGGCCGTCGAGGAACTTGCCGCCCAGGAGCGTCTCGGGGTTGCCGTACGCGATCGAGTGCACGACTCCGTCGAGCCGCTCGACGCCCTCGGCCCGGAGTGCGTCGGCGAGGCCGTCGAGGTGCTCCTGGTTGGTCACGTCGAGGTCGAGGACCGGCGGCTCCTCGGGGAGCCGCTTCGCGATCCGCTTGGTGATCGACAGCGCGCGGCCGAAGTTGGAGATCAGGACGCGGGCGCCCTGCTCCTGGGCCACCTTGGCTACCGCGAAGCCGATCGAGGAGTCCATCGTGACCCCCGCGACGAGAACAGTCTTGCCGTCCAACAAACCCATGATCAGTGCCCCATTCCAAGTCCGCCGTCGACCGGGATCACGGCCCCGGTCACATAACCCGCATCAGCCAACCACGTCACGGCCGAGGCCACCTCGTCCGGTGACGCATAGCGCCCCAACGGGACCCGGTCCGTGATCGCCTTCTGCTGCTCATCGGTGAGGACCGCGGTCATCTCGGTCTCCACGAACCCCGGCGCGACCACGTTGGCGGTGATGCCCCGCGAGCCGAGCTCGCGTGCGAGCGAGCGGGCCATGCCGACCAGCCCGGCCTTGGAGGCCGCGTAGTTGACCTGGCCGGGGTTGCCCATCAGACCGACGACCGAGGAGATGAAGATGATCCGCCCACGGCGCAGCCGCAGCATGCCCTTCGAGGCACGCTTGGCGAGCCGGAAGGACGCGGTCAGGTTGGTGTCGATCACGGAGGTGAAGTCCTTCTCCGACATCCGGAGCACGAGGGTGTCCTTCGTGATCCCGGCATTGGCGACGAGGACCTCGACGGGTCCGTGGGCGGCCTCGGCCGCGGCGTACGCCTCCTCGACGGCGGTCGGATCGGTGATGTCGCACACCAGGTCCAGAGCCCCTTCGGGGGCCCCGCCCTTGCGGGAGGTCACGGCGACGTGGTCGCCGTTGGCGAGGAACGCCTCGGCGATCGCCCGGCCGATGCCACGGCTGCCGCCGGTGACGAGCACCGAGCGGGGTGGCCTTGTGGGGTTTTCACTGTCAGTCACAGGCGCGACGGTAGCGATTACTTCGGCGTACGACCAATGCCTTGGATTTGCTTGTGAGAACCCTCCAAGGTCTTTCGGAGCGCCCCTGTTGGGACCACACCATTGACCGGGTGCCATCGGTCACGACCTAGACTGGCGGTATGTCCAAGGCGCAACCGATCAGGATCACCACCGCCGGGCGTAGCCGCGCCGAGGACATCGCGATGCGCCAGAAGCGCTACGCCATCTCGATGTCGATCCGTTCGCTGTGCTTCATCGGTGCCGTGATCGCCGGTCTGGCCGGCATCGGCTGGCTGTGGCCGATCCTGATCGCGGGGGCGCTGATCCTGCCCTACGTCGCGGTCGTCATGGCCAACGCGACCAACACCAAGAGCGACGAGATGAACCTGATGGACTCGCCCTACGGCCCGCGCCAGCTCAACAGCGGGCGCGAGCAGCAGCTCCGGGAGAAGGGCGAGCTCTGATGGGCGCGCTCGACTCCGACCTGTGCTCGGCCAAGGGCTGCCAGGACCCCGGCTCGTGGGAGCTGCAGTGGAACAATCCCAAGATCCACACGGCCGATCGGCGTAAGATCTGGCTCGCGTGCGAGACGCACAAGGAGTCGCTCAGCGACTTCCTGGGAGCGCGCGGATTCCTCAAGGACGTCGTCCCTCACTAGCCGTTCCCCCGGAGAGGTCGTGCGATGAACCCGATCCCTGTGCTCCTCGACTGCGACCCCGGCCACGACGACGCCATCGCGATCCTGCTGGCCCTCGGCAGCCCGCACATCGACCTGCTCGGCATCACCACCACGTTCGGCAACTGCCGGGTGGAGAAGGCGACCTACAACGCCCAGCGGATCCTGGCGCTGGCGCACCGGGCCGATGTCCCGGTCGCCACAGGTGCCGCCGGGCCGCTGGCCGGCGAGATCCACATCGGCGACTTCATCCACGGCGCGACCGGGATCGACGGACCCGACCTGCCCGAACCGCTCGCTGCGCCGGTCGCGCTGGGCGCGGTCGAGTTCCTGTGTACGTCCCTCCTGGCCGCCCCGGAGCCCGTCACCGTGGTCGCGACCGGGCCGATCACCAACGTCGCGGTGCTACTGCGCGACCATCCCGAGGTCGGTCCTCACATCGCGGAGATCGTGTTCATGGGCGGCTCGACCGAGCGCGGCAACACCACCCCGGCCGCCGAGTTCAACGCCTACGCCGACCCCGAGGCGCTCGACCTCGTCCTCACCAGCGGCCTGCCGATCCGGATGGTCGGGCTCAACCTGTCCCACCAGGCGCTGGCCACTGCCGAGGTCGTCGCGCGGATGCGGGCTATGGATCACCCGGTGGGCCGGGCGTGCGCCGACCTGATGGGCTTCTTCGGCGGCACCTACTCCGACGTCTTCGACTTCGCCGCTCCCCCGGTCCACGATCCCTGCACCATCGCGGCCCTCATCGACCCCGGCCTGATCACCTGGCACAAGTCGTTCGTGGCCGCCGAGACCGCCGGCCGCTGGACCCGCGGCGCCACCGTCGTCGACCTGCACGGCCGCCTCGACGAGCCGCCCAACGCCCAGGTCGCGATCACCCTCGACGTCGACGGCTACTGGGACCTCGTCCTGGACGCCCTCGACCGCGTCGGCTCCTGAGGCCGAAGCGTCACCCAGGTCAGCCGAGGCGTCACCCCGGACGGCCCAGGCGTCACCGCGGTGCCAACTCGGCCGACGCGGGTGACGCCTCGGCTGGTGGTCAGCCGCCGATGGCGGACATGGGGCGGTCGGGCTGGAGGAAGCCGAGGTCGTCGATGCCGTGGCCGGCGCGCTTACCGGCCATGGCGGTGACCCACCGGGCGGCGAGATCGTCGTCGGAGGCGCCGGCACGAAGCGGCGTACGCAGGTCCGACTCGGAGCGCGCGAACAGGCAGTCGCGCACCTGCCCGTCGGCGGTGAGGCGCACCCGGTCGCAGTCGCCACAGAAGGGGCGGGTGACGGAGGCGATGATGCCGACCTTGGCCGGGCCGCCGTCGACGTAGAAGAGCTCGGCGGGCGCGCTGCCTCGGGGTTCCTCCGCGGGCGTCAGGTCGAAGGCCGCCGACAGCGCCGCCAGCGTCTCGTCGGCGGTCACCATCTTGTCGCGCGACCACCCGTGCTGGGCGTCGAGAGGCATCTGCTCGATGAACCGCAGCTCGTAGCCACGCTCGACCGACCAGCCGAGCAGCTCGGCAGCCTGGTCGTCGTTGACTCCCCGCAGCAGAACCGCGTTGATCTTGATCGGTCCCAGGCCGGCGTCGGCCGCGGCCTCCAGCCCGGCGACCACGTCGGCCAGCCGGTCGCGACGGGTGATCTCAGCGAAGATCTCCGGCCGGATCGAGTCCAGCGACACGTTGACCCGGTCGAGCCCGGCCTCGGCGAGGGACTCGGCCATCTTGGCCAGCCCCAGCGCGTTCGTGGTGATGGAGAGCTCCGCCTCGGGGGCGACCTCGCGGGTGCGCGCGACGATCGAGACCAGCCCGCGCCGCACCAGCGGCTCCCCACCGGTGAACCGCACCTCGCGTACGCCGAGCTGCCCCGTGGCGACGCCGATCAGCCGCACCACCTCGTCGTCGGTGAGCACCTCGTCGCCGGGCAGCCAGTCGAGCCCTTCCGCCGGCATGCAGTAGGTGCACCGCAGGTTGCAGCGGTCGGTCAGAGAGACCCGCAGATCCGTCGCGACCCGGCCGAACCGGTCGACGAGCCTCTGCTGGGTCTGATCTGTCGGGGAGGTCGTCATCACACCAGTCTAGGCAGGCTCGACCCGGATCGTGAGTGAGGACCGCATGCCAGTTAGTCTCGTAGGGTGAGTTCGTTCCGTTTCCTGCTCAGCCGACGCTGGGCCGGTTTCACGGTGTTCGTGCTGATCCTGGCCTACGGGACCTGGTGGCTGGGCCAGTGGCAGTTCGACCGTCTCGAGGACCGCAAGGCCAGCAACCAGATCGTCCGCGTCAACGAGCACGCCGAGCCCGCGCCCGTCTCCGACGTACTGGCCCCGGGCCAGAAGGTCGCCGAGAAGGACGAATGGCGGCGGGTGACCGCGACCGGGACGTACGCGGTCGACGACACGATCATCTGGCGCTACCGCACCCCCGACGACGCGAAGGGTGTCGACATCGTCGTCCCGCTGGTGCTCGCCGACGGCAGCGCCGTGCTCGTCGACCGCGGCTGGCTGCAGACCGAGTCCCAGGACGAGTTCGAGGACCTCCCGGCGCCGCCGTCGGGTGAGGTCACGATCACCGGCTGGGTACGCGCCGACGGCACCGGCGACTCCACCGACGTCGCCCAGGTCGACGGCTACCACGCCACCCGCGCACTCTCCTCGACCCAGGTCGCGAAGGTGGTCGACGAGCCGCTCCTGACCGGCTGGCTCCACCTCGACAGCGAGTCCCCCGAGCCCGCCACCCAGCTGCGCCAGGCCGACCTGCCCGAGCTCGACAACGGCCCCCACTTCTTCTACGGACTGCAGTGGTGGTTCTTCGGCGTCCTCGCCATCGCCGGCTTCTTCTACCTGATGTACGACGAGCGGCGCACCCAGCGCCAGGACGCCCCTGCACAAGACGATGACACCGCCGACAGCGACGAGCCGGCCGACGAGCGCAGCCGCAAGAAGGCCGCCAAGCTCGCCCAGAAGCAGGCCGTGAAGGCCGCCTACCAGGCGGCGTACGAGAAGGAACGCAGCGGGAAGAGCTGACCGCCTACCGGCGGAACTGCGTCTCGTAGAGCTCCGCGTAGAGCCCGCCCGCGGCGAGCAGCGACTCGTGGGTGCCGGACTCCACGACCCGTCCGGCCTCGACGACCAGGATGCGGTCGGCGGCGCGGATGGTGGAGAGCCGGTGGGCGATCACGATGGACGTACGTCCCTCCAGCGCGGCGTCCAGAGCGGTCTGCACCGCGGCCTCGGACTCGGAGTCGAGGTGGGCGGTGGCCTCGTCGAGTACGACGATATGGGGCGCCTTCAGCAGCAGCCGGGCGATCGCGAGCCGCTGGCGCTCGCCGCCGGAGAGACGGTAGCCGCGGTCGCCGACGACGGTGTCGAGGCCGTCCGGGAGGCCCTTGATGACGTTGGCGACCTGGGCGGCCTCCAGGGCTGCCCAGACGTCGTCGTCCGAGGCGCCGGGGCGGGCGTAGAGCAGGTTGCCGCGCACCGAGTCGTGGAACATGTGGGCGTCCTGGGTCACGTAGCCGACCGCGGCCTCGAGCGACTCCAGGGTCACGTCGCGCACGTCGAGGCCGCCGACCTCGACCGCCCCGGAGCGTACGTCGTAGAGCCGCGCGATCAGGTGGGTGATCGTCGACTTCCCGGCGCCGGAGGGTCCGACCAGGGCGACCATCTCCCCCGGTTCGGCCACGAAGTCGATGTCGGTCAGCACCTCGCGCACCTCCCGGCTCTCCGGGCGCGCGATCGTCTCGAGGGAGGCGAGCGAGACCTCGTCGGCGCCCGGGTAGGTGAAGGCGACATGGCGGAACCGCACCGACGCGGCGCCCGCCGGCACCTCGACCGCGTCCGGCTTCTCCTTGATCAGCGAAGGCAGGTCGAGGACCTCGAAGACGCGGTCGAAGCTGACCAGCGCGGTCATCACGTCGATGCGTACGTTGGAGAGCGCCTGCAGCGGCCCCAGCAGCCTCACCAGCAGCAGACCGAGTGCGGTCAGGGTGCCGAGCGTGACGTCGCCCTGGATCACCATCCAGCCGCCGACCCCGTAGACCAGCGCGGTCGCCAGCGCCGGCACCACCTGCATGGTCGCCCCGAACAGGCGGGTCAGCAGCGCGATCCGGATGCCCAGACGGCGTACGACGTCGGCTCGCTGCGCGAACGCGGCGTCTTCCTCCTCGCGGCGGCCGAAGAGCTTGAGCAGGAGGGCCCCGCCGACGTTGAACCGCTCGGTCATCGTGGTCGCCAGCGCCGCGTTGCCGTCCATCTGCTCGCGGGTCAGGCCGGCCAGGCGGCGGCCGACCCAGCGCGAGGTCAGGAACAGGATCGGGAAGAGCGCGACGCACATCAGCGTCACCTGCCACGACAGCACCAGCATCGCCGCGCCGACCACGACCAGCGAGATCAGGTTGGAGACGCTGTTGGACAGGGTCGAGGTGAAGGCCCGTTGCGCGCCGAGCACGTCGGTGTTCAGGCGGCTGACCAGCGCGCCGGTCTGCGCCCGGGTGAAGAAGGCCAGCGACTGGCGTTGGACGTGGCCGAAGACCTGGGTGCGCAGGTCGAAGATGAGTCCCTCGCCGATGCGGGTCGAGAGCCAGCCCGAGACGATCCCGAAGCACATGTCGATGACGGCCACCAACGCCATCGCCGCGGCCAGCCAGACCACCACGGAGACGTTCTTCTCGAGTACGCCGTCGTCGATGAGGCGCTGGGTCAGCAGCGGGGTCACCACCACGAGCGCGGCGTCGAAGACGGTGAACACCAGGAACGCGCTGATCAGAGCCCGGTGAGGCCCGGCGTAGGAGATGACGCGCTTCAGCGTGCCCTTCGGCAACCCGCGCTGGAGAACCGTCCGGTCGGCGCGCAGGTTGCGCATGATCCCGCCGCCGCCCATCGCCCCGCCGCTCGCACCGAAGCCTGGACCCATTTGTGACACCCCGTCACCCTAGTTCGCCCGGCGACGTTCGGCTGCCTCGGGATGGTTCGTCGAAATATGGTCAAAATCACCTGAGGTAGGTGACCAAGCGCTCTGTTGGTGGTATGAAGTGGAGCGCGTGTGTGCGCCGGTCTCCGGGGGCTGGATCAGGATTCGTCCAGACTGCCCTGAACCCGCGGGTTCATGCCATGACTGCTCACCCCCACACCAGGTGCCCTGACATGACCCGACCACTCCTGGTCCGACTCCATCGAGCCGGTCCATGGTTCTGCAGTACCGCGATCCTCCTCTTCGTCGCGCTCTCCCCCGTCATCTTCGTCACCGCCTCCGGTGACCAGTGGTTCTGGCCGTGGATCCTCGCCGGCGTACCCGTCGTCGCCCTCACCCTGTGGCTCACCGCGATGGCTTACGACACCGCTCCCGCCGAATCCGTAGAAGCGGCGGCCGAGACTGCAGAAGTGGACGACGAGTCCGCGGTTGCTGCGATCGAATCGGCAGATTCGGACGCCGAGACGACAGTTTCGGCGCCCACAATTGAGGACTCGATCCCCGAAGGTGCGGACTCGGTCGCCACAAGTGCGGACTCGGCCGGACCGGCCGGACCGGCCGGACCGGCCGGGAGAGGTGGGGAGGCCGGGATGCGGGTGGCGGTGCTGTCGCTGTCTCGCAAGGTGCAGGCGTCGGCGCACCGGATCCAGGAGGAGTCGACGCGGATGGTGGCGAAGTTCCCGGCCGAGCCGGACGTGCTCGAGGCGGGGATGCGGGTCGACCACGCGGCGGCGCAGCAGGCACGGCTGGCGCAGAGCATCGCCACGCTGTGCGGGGAGCAGCCCGGGCAGCACTGGCGTGACCCGCTCGCGATCGCCGACGTCGTACGCGGCGCGGCCGGCCGGATCACGGCCTACCGCCGGGTCCGGGTGGAGGGTGACCCGCCGGTCGCGGTCCAGGGTGCGTACGTCGAGCCGCTGATCCATCTCGTCGCCGAGCTCCTCGCCAATGCGACCCAGTCGTCGCCGCCGGCGACGGAGGTGCTGGTCACGATCCGTTCCGTACGCCGCGGCGCGGCCCTCGAGATCGACGACGCGGGCGTCGGCATGGACGAGACCAACCTGGCCTGGATGCGTGAGATCGCCTCGGGCACCCGACAGGTTCGCCTGCACGACCTCGGCGAGATCCCGCAGACCGGACTGGCGGTGGTCGGCACCTACGTACGCCGCCACGGGTTCCGTGTCGACCTGACCGAGTCCGTCCACGGTGGCCTGCGGGTCGCCGTGCTCGTCCCCGAGGCGATGACGACCCCGCTGAGCCCGGCCGCGCTCGAGCCGGTCGCGCCGCGTACGCCGACCTCGACCCCCGTCCCCGCCGCGCTCCTGTCGGAAGCGCCGAAGGCACCGTCCCCGTCGACGCCCCCGCCGCCGGTCTGGCCCGTGCACAGCACCCCGAGCGCCCCCGATCCCGTCCCCGACCGCGAGCAGAGCGAGCAGCGCGAGCCGTCGCTGTTCACCTCCGACGGCCTGCCGCAGCGCCGATCGAAGCGCGGCCAGCGCTTCGCGACCGGGCAGCAGCTCGCGGCGAGCCAACCCGTCCCGACACGCCCCGAGCCGACCGCCGAGCAGGCGGGCGCCTGGATGAGCAGCTTCCTCAGCACCCCGGCCACACCCGCGGCCGGCACGACCATCCCCCACCAGGCCGTCGACCCCGAGAACCGCAGCACCGCCGCGGAGACCGATTCCGCATCCGAGAACCACTGGAGGAACCATGACCGATGAGAACAGCTGGATGCTGGAGCTGGTCGCGGGAGTACGCGGCGTACGTCATGTCGTGGTCCTCTCCGCCGACGGGCTCGTCCGGGTCCGCACGAGCCACACCCCGCGCGAGGAGGCCGACAAGCTGGCCGCGGCGTGCGCCGGCCTGACCTCGCTCGGTCACGGGATCAGCCGTCAGTTCGGCGCCGACGCCCACCCGCGTCAGGTGATGGTCGAGTTCAACGGCGGCTTCCTGTTCATCCGTGGCGCCGGCGACGGCTCCCGCCTCGCGGTCGTCACCGAGATGAGCATCGACCCGGCACTGGTCGCCCAGCAGATGCAGGCGACCGTCCTGATGCTCGGGGAGCGCGCGATGAGCACCCCGAGACGCTCGATCTGAGCCGACCCGAGCCGATGCCCGACGCTTCTGACGACTACGTCGACCACCCGATCCGGTCCTACGTCCGGACGGGTGGTCGTGCCCGGCCGACCCATCGGCTGACGCCGGCGACGCTCCTGATCGGCCACACCAGCCCGGCGGCGACGGACTCGTCGGTGGGCCGTCAGGAGCGCGAGGTCCTCTCCCAGTGCCTCGGCGTGATCTCCATGGCCGAGATGGCCGTCCACCTCGGCCAGCCGGTCAGCGTCCTGGCGGTGATCGCCTCGGACATGATCGACGCCGGCCTGATCGGCGTACGTCCCGACAGCGACGCCGCCGCCGGCCCCTCCCGCGAAACCCTCCAGAAGGTCCTGCATGCTCTCAACCACCTCTGAGCCCACCCCTGGCGACAGTCACTATCTGGCGCCCACGGTCGTCGAGTCGGTCAAGATCCTGGTGGTCGGCTCCTTCGGGGTCGGCAAGACCACGCTGATCGGCTCGGTCAGCGAGATCGAGCCGCTGCGCACCGAGGAGACGATCACCCAGGCCAGCGAGGGGATCGACGAGGTCGCGGCGACCCCGGAGAAGACGACGACCACGGTCGCGATGGACTTCGGCCGGATCACGCTGACCGACGAGATCGCGCTCTACCTGTTCGGCACCCCGGGGCAGCGCCGCTTCTGGGACCTGTGGTCAGGCCTCGCCGAGGGCGCCGCCGGTGCCCTCGTCCTGGTCGACACCCGCCGGCTGGAGGACTCCTTCGAGGTGCTGGACCAGCTCGAGACGCGTACGTCCCTGCCGTTCGTGGTCGCGATCAACCAGTTCCCGGGCGCACCGAACTACGAGCCCGACCAGATCCGCACGGCGCTCGACCTCGACGACGAGACCCCGATCGTGGTGTGCAACGCCAAGAACCGCAACGCCTGCGTCCGAGCGCTCGCCGCGCTCGTGCGCCATGCCCTGAAGACGCACTGACCCCCGATCCACGACCGACAGGCACTCCTCGCGATGACTCCCACCCGCACCGTACGTCTCGCCGATCTCACCGACCTCGTCCAGGCGCCCGAGACCGTCGGGCCTCGGGCGAGAGAGGTGCACCAACGGCTCCGGGCCGAGTGGGGCCCGGTCGCCCCCGGCGAGCTCTCCCCCGGCGTACGCCTCTGGTTCGCGATGGGCTATGCCGAGTTCAGCGAGGTCATCCGCAACGAGGACGTCTTCTCCCGCAACGGCGACAACTGGAGCGCGGTGCAGGAGGGCAAGATCCTGCCGGACATGCCGATCTATCCCTTCGTGACCACTCGGCAGAACTCCTTCCACAACGACGGCGAGCTCCGGCGGCGGCTGCGCTCGCCGGTCGACCGGGCGCTCTCGCGGGTCGACGAGCACGGCTACGCCGCGAAGGTACGCAGCATCTGCAACGACCTCGTCGACGACATGCTCGAGCGCGGCGAGGCCGACCTGGTCCAGGACTACGCCGTGCTGATCCCGCTGCTGTCGGTCGCCGCGATGTTCGGCATGGGCCAGGAGGTCGGCGACTCGATGCGCAAGGCCGCCCACAAGGTCCTCGGTGGCGGCCAGCTCGCCCAGGAGGGCGTCATCGAGCTGGCCGTGGAGATCGTCGACCACATCGCCAAGCGCCGCCGGGAGCCCCAGGACGACGTCACCTCGCACCTGATCGACGACCCCGGCCTGTGGGACGACAACGAGGTCATGGAGGCGATGATCGTGATGATCATCGCCGGCAACGAGCTGACCATCGCGACCATCACCCAGACCCTGCTGCTGATGCTCTCCGACGAGCGTTTCGCCGGCCGGCTGCGCGGCGGCCGCCTCGACGTCGACCAGGCGATCGAGGAGGTCATGTGGCGCGACCCACCCTGCTACAACATCACCCCGCGGTTCGCGCTGCGCGACGTCGAGCTCGGCGGTCAGCTGATCCGCAAGGGCGACGCCGTGGTGCCGTGCATCGCGGCCGCCAACGTGGACCCGCTGATGACCGGCGGCGACCCGTGGCTGGAGATCGGCAACCGCGCCCACATGTCGTGGAGCGCCGGGCCCCACTCCTGCCCCGCCCAGCGGCCGGGCACGATCATCGTCCAAGCGGCCGTACGCACCGTCCTGGAGCGACTCCCCGAGGTCTCCCTCGCGGTGCCGGCCGACCAGGTCGAGCGCAACACCGACTCGCTCTCCTACCGCTACCCGACCTCGATGCCGGTGACGTTCGTCCGAACGCTGGCCTGAGCGTCAGGCGAGCGAGACCAGGTCGGCGTACTCCTCGTTCCACAGGTCCTCGACGCCGTCGGGGAGGATGAGCACCTTGTCGGGCTCCAGCGCGTGCACGGCGCCCTCGTCGTGGGTGACCAGCACAATCGCGCCCTCGTAGCGGCGGATCGCGTTGAGCACCTCCTCGCGGGAGGCCGGGTCGAGGTTGTTGGTGGGCTCGTCGAGCAGGAGCACGTTGGCGGCGGAGACGACCAGGGAGGCCAGGGCCAGCCGGGTCTTCTCCCCACCGGAGAGCACCCCGGCGGGCTTGTGCACGTCGTCGCCGGTGAAGAGGAACGCACCCAGCACGGTGCGCGCCTCGGTGTCGGTGAGCTGCGGCGCCGAGGACTGCATGTTCTCCAGTACCGACCGCTTGGTGTCGAGGGTCTCGTGCTCCTGGGCGTAGTAGCCGACCTTCAGCCCGTGGCCCGGCACGACCTCGCCGGTGTCGGGCTGGTCGACGCCGGCCAGGATCCGGAGCATCGTGGTCTTGCCGGCACCGTTGAGCCCGAGGATGACCACCCGGGTCCCTCGGTCGATCGCCAGGTCGACGGCGGTGAAGACCTCGAGCGCGCCGTACGACTTGGAGAGGTCGTTGGCGGTGAGCGGGGTCTTGCCGGAGGGCGCGGGCGAGGGGAACTTGATCGCGGCGACCTTCTCCTGCTTCCGCTCCCCCTCGACACCGGCCATGATCTTCTCTGCGCGCTTGAGCATGCTCTGCGCGGCCGTCGCCTTGGTGGCCTTGGCGCGCATCTTGTTGGCCTGGTCGGTGAGCGTCTTGGCCTTGTTCTGCGCGTTCATCAGCTCACGCTTGCGGCGCGCCTCGTCGGTCTCGCGCTGCACGAGGTACTGCTTCCACGGCATGTTGTAGATGTCGATCACCTCGCGGTTGGCGTCGAGGTGGAAGACCTTGTTGACCGTCCGGGCGAGCAGATCGTTGTCGTGGGAGATCACGATGAAGCCGCCCTTGTAGGACTTCATCCAGTCGCGCAGCCAGATGATCGAGTCGGCGTCGAGGTGGTTGGTCGGCTCGTCAAGGATGAGCACCTCAGCCGACGAGAAGAGGATGCGTGCCAGCTCGACGCGTCTCCTCTGGCCGCCCGACAACGTCTTGAGCGGCTGGGTCATGATCCGGTCCGGGATGCCGAGCGACTGGGCGATCTGCAGAGCCTCGGTCTCGGCCGCGTAGCCACCGCCCGCGTCGAGCTCGTCGTGGGCGCGCTGGTAGCGCTTCATCGCCTTCTCGCGGACGTTCGGGTCCTCGGAGCCCATCTCCTCCTCGGCGATCCGCATGCGGCGTACGGCATCGTCGAGGCCGCGCGCGGACAGGATCCGGTCCTTGGCGATCACCTCGGGGTCGCCGACCCGTGGGTCCTGAGGCAGATAGCCGATCTCACCGGTGTTGGACACCGTTCCGGAGGCAGGCAGGTGGTCGCCGGCGAGCACCTTCGTCAGGGTCGTCTTCCCAGCGCCGTTGCGGCCTACGAGCCCGACCTTGTCGCCGGGTCCGACTCGGAATGTGACGTTCTCCATCAAAAGTCTGGCGCCGACGCGGACTTCTAGGTCATGGGCAGTGATCATCTCCGTCACTAGTGTATGGGCGGGGCACTCGGTCCCACACATCACCACCTCCAGGGGGACAAGATGCGGTTCAACCCGAAGGCCAGACTCGACACCAGCCGGACCTCCGGCGGTGGCGGCGGCGGGTTCGGTGGTGGAGGTGGCGGCCGGATCCCGATCCCCGGCGGCAAGGCGAGCGGTGGCATCGGCACCGTCATCGTGCTGCTGCTCTTCTTCCTCATCACCCAGTGCACCGGCGTCGGCCCGCAGGTCCTCGGCGACAGCGGAGGCACGACCTCGGTGGGCACCGGCACCTTCGGCGGCATGCAGGCGGCCGACGGCGGCGAGACCGGCGACTTCGGGTCGTGCCAGACCGGGGAGGACGCCAACAACGACGAGAACTGCGCCTTCGTCGCCCTCGAGAACTCGATGACCGGCTACTGGGACTCCCAGCGCGACCTCTCCGGCCGGTTCCAGCCCGAGCAGGCGGTCGTGATCTTCTCCGACCAGGTCCAGACCGGCGGCTGCGGCTCCGCGTCGAGCTCCGTCGGCCCGTTCTACTGCCCCGCCGACCAGACGATCTACCTCGACCCGACGTTCTTCGACTCGATCTTCGAGCAGCTCGGCGGGCAGGACACCACCTTCGTACGCGCCTACGTGCTCGCCCACGAGTACGGCCACCACATCCAGAACCTGCTCGGCACCATGGGCCAGGTGCGCACCCAGCAGGGTCCTGAGTCCGACGCCGTACGCCTGGAGCTGCAGGCCGACTGCTACGCCGGCATGTGGACCGCCGCCGCGGAGGACGACGGGTTCGTCGAGGACATCACCGACCAGGACATCACCGAGGGCATCGATGCCGCCAAGACCGTCGGCGACGACCACATCCAGTCCCGCACCACCGGCCGCGTCGACACCTCGCAGTACACCCACGGCTCCTCCGAGCAGCGGATCGCCTGGTTCCGGAAGGGCATGACCACCCCCGACTCGATCGCCGGCTGCGACACGTTCAAGGCTCGGGATCTCGACAACCCGTAGGCCCCGTGCAGGGATACCCGGTTAACCGGGTATCCCTGCACTTATCGGGCATTGCAACACCTGAGAAGTGCAGGCATTGCCTGAGCGGTGTTGCGGATGTGACGCCTGGCGACCGAGCAGCTCACATCTCGAGCAGCGCCTCGACCAGCGGTGCATGCTTCTGCAGGGTCCGCAGGTGGGGCGCGACGGCGGGGTGGCGGAACTTCGCGAGCAGCGGTCCCTCCCCTGGCTTGATCCGGCTCAGCGCCCACTCGGCGCGGCTCAGCGCGGTGTAGACGGCGCTGATCTGCGCACCGAGCGTCACCTCCTCACGGGTTGCGACGCCGGCAGGCAGCCCCAGGACGTACGCCTCCAGCAGCGGTTCGAACGACTCCCGGGCGTGCAGCAGATAGAGCCCGAGGTCACCGCCGACGGGGCCGTGGCCCAGGCTCGACCAGTCGATCGCGATCAGCCGCTCGCCGTCGTCGGTGCGGCCGAGGAGGTTCTGCGGCGCGGGGTCGCCGTGCTGGGCGACTTGGGGCAGCTCGTCGAGGAGGTTGGTGAAGCGCCCGCGCCGCTCCCAGAGGGTGTGGGCGATGTCCGCGGCGGTCGTACGCATCATCGTCGGCCAGCCGCCGTTGTACTCCACCCGCGCGATCCGGTCGCGGAACTGGTCGCGCGCCAGCCAGCGCGCCTCGCCCAGGTCCGCGCCGGCGAAGCGGCCCATGGAGAGCGCCGCGAAGAGCCCGGAGTTGGCGGCGTCCTCGACCCACTCGCTGGTCAGGGTGATGCCCTCGTCGTCCTCGGCGACGCTCGTACGCGCGCCGATCATGCCCGGGGAGTCGTCGACGAGCCCCGAGGTCGCGACGTCCGCTGCCCGCCGCCAGTAGGCGAAGTGTCGGCGGCGGCTCAGCTCGGCCGGGTCGTACGCCCCCGGCTGCCCGAGCCGTTTGACCACGACCGGCTCCTGCTCCTCGCCCACAGCAGTGCGCCAGACCCCCAGCGTGGAGGGTCCGGTGCCGCCGGGGAGGACGAGCCACCCTGGGTCGGGCTGCCACATGCTTGCCAAAGTAGCGCATCCTCGCAGGTCGCAACGGCACTCACCGCCGGGAGGCGACGACGGGATGCTGAGTTTGATCCTGGGGCCGATATGGTTGAGCCGATGTCCGAGACTGACTACTGCGAGCTGTGTGACCTGCCGAAGTCACAGTGCATCCATGGGCGGCCCCCGGCCCCGCCCGCTCCGGCTCCAGTGAAGAAGCCGACAACCCGGGTACGCAAGACCACGACGAGTTCGACGGCCGCCGCGCCGAAGGTCGTCACCAAGTCCGCTCCCCGCAAGTGGACCCCGCCGGCCGCCTTCGCGCCGCTCATCCTCGAGATCCTCGAGACCGCCGGCGGCTCGATGTCTGCCGACGACGTTCTCGACGAGCTCGAGAGCCAGCTGGCTGACAGCCTCCTCCCGGGTGACTTCGAAACCACCCCGGAGGGCGAGCTCCGCTGGCGCTACGCGGCGCGACGTGCCCGTCAGACGCTGCTCACCGACGGCCTGATGGTCAAGGGGTCGCCGGGAGTCTGGCAGCTCCCCTGACGCGTCAGCTGTCGGCGTTGAGGACCTCGATCCGCACCTTCTGGGCCTCCTCGATCGCCTGATCGAGCACCGCGCGGTTGGGGTCCTGCACGGCCAGCCACGGTCCGGTCACCTCGAGCGACGCCAGCCGCCGGTCCTCGAGCACGTCGTCGACACCGCCGTGGTCGCCGCCGGTGACGAGCGGGCCTCGCAGCCCGTCGAGGATCCGGGCGGCATGCTCGGCCGCCGCCTCGTACGCGGCGCTGGCCTGGTTGGCGCGGCGCCGGGCGAAGCGCTGCTGGCTCCAGCCGCCCGCCTTGGTCTTCCCCTGGACGTGCCGCCGCCCGATCTTGTGGTCGGCGATCTCGCCGCCGCTCATCCGGGCGATCGCGAAGCCGCCCTTGCGCACCAGCAGCAGGCCCCAGTCCCGCGGCGGAGCCGAGGCGGCGATGAACGCCTCGACATCGGCCGGCCCGGCGTACGTCTTCTCGAACGGCAGCGCCGCGATGAACGAGGATCCGTCGGCCGCGGCACCGGTCAGCGCACCGGAGTCGACCCCGAGCCGGGTCTCGCCGTGGCGCGCGGCGAAGTTGTCGACCCACCGCTGGATCCGAGCGACCGGGACGGCGACGTTGGGCATGTCCGTACGCTACCGGTCCAGGCCACGCAGCAGCCGAGGTGGCGCGATGTGGCGATAGGCGTCCTCGCAGATCTCGGCTACCTCGTCCCAGTCGACGTCACCGTCGAGCCGCATGCCGACCCAGCCACGCCCACCGACGTAGGGAGGCACGAAGAAGCGCTCGGGATCGTCACCGACGACCTCGGCCTGCACCCCCGCCGCGGCGGCCGCCCACAGATGCGGCTCGTCGCGCCCGTGATGTCCCTGCGGCCACAGCATCACGAACTGCTTCTTCACGAAGAACCCGGGCGCGCCGTGGGTGACCCGCTCGGCGCTCTCCGGGAACCCGAGGCAGATCTCCCGGACCCGGTCGGTCAGCTCGGTCGGTGTCATCCGCCCACCACCCGGGTTCCGGATCAGTCCGGCTTCGGCCAGACGAGCTCGAACTGCTCCATCACGACCGGCATGTCCTCGCTGAACTCGTGGTCGGGACCGGCGAACTCGGTGAAGAAGCGTTCGTGCACCTCGCGCCAGTACTCGAGCGACAGGTCGCCCTCGCCCTCCAGTCGCGCGAACTCCGCCGGGACGTCCCGGAACGGGGCGACGTCGACCTGAGTGGTGGCGATGAGGGCGCGTGGATGACCGGAGCCGTCGAGGATGATGCTCATGCCACCTACGGTCGGGAACGGCTCGTCTCCGCTCTCGAAGTCCCACTGCGCAGTGGCGGTCGCCGTCTTCACCCCTTCGAGGACGAGCTCGAGCAGCCCGTCTGCCTCTTCCGGCGTCCCACCGAACGCCCACGCCGGTGGCTGCAGCGCTTCCAGCGGAGACGCACCGAAGTAGCCCGGCGCGGCGCTGAGATGGGCGTGATGCTTCACGTCCTCCCAGAACGCAGCAACCTCTGTCTCTTGCTCAGGGTTGTCGGGAACCATGACGGCGTCGTCGCTCATAGGCGACACTCAACCACAGTTGGCACTAGCCGTGCCGGGACTCGGCGGAGGTACGCGGCGTGGCTGTTCGCGCGCTCACCAGACGGGCTCGGGCGCGCCAGCCGAGGCCGGTGTAGAGAGGCTCGCCCATCTCGCTGGCGACCAGAAGGCCATGGACGGCACCGGCCTCCCGGGCGGCCGAGACGAGCAGGCTCATCACCGCACCGCCAAGACCGCGGCGCCGGTGGTCGGGCTCGGTCTGGATCCGGTCGGCGACGGCGTCGGCACCGATGACGGCGATCCGCCCGAGGGCCGCGACGTCCTCGCCCACGCGGACCGTCACGGTGATGAGGCCGCCGTCGCGATCCACATCGGCGAGATAGCCCTCCGGAAGCCGCCGGAACGCGTGGTCGGCGAGCTGGATCGACATCAGCGCCTCCTCACCATCACTGGCGACCAGCCCGCCCTCCACGAACCAAGGTCGTACGCCCGCGGGCGACTCGGTCACCACCGACAACCACGCCTCGGGCGTGACCCGGGCGGTGTCGACGAGCCCGGCGAGCGTGTCGGCGTCGTCGGTCGCCACCCACTCGACCCGGCGGCCGCTCTCCCCGACCTCCACTCGTACGCCTCCAGGCACCGCCGCAGGGCGGGAGAAGCCCCGGGCGTAGGCCCAACCGCGGGCCCATCGGGAGACCAAGTCCGCAAGGTCGGTGTCCGCCGCGGCAGCGGACAGTGCGGCGAGGCCCACCGAGGCGACGTACCCGAACCAGATCCGACCAGGAGCCTCCACGTCCGGGGAGCCTACCCGGGTCAGCCGAGACGCTCCCGCAAGGTCGCCACCCCTGGCCCGTCGAGATCCGCCAACGCGACCGACCGGCCGGAGAGAGCCATCGCGAGGGCCTCGCTGGGACCGGCGACCTCCTCGCTCGAGCCGTTCGCCGCCGTCCAGGACCAGTCCTGGTCGGTCGCGCGCAGCGCGAGCCCGTCGAGCCGGCCGGTTGGGACCACCCCGAGCGAGGCCTGCTTGGTCGGCAGCCAGTCGAGCACCGCGCGCCAGTCCTCGAGCGGGACGTCGGTGTCGAGACCGAGCGGTCGGGCGCAGTCACGCAGGTGGATGCAGTGGTCGGTGAACTGCCCCATCGGACCGACGCCGGGCGCCGGCACCCGCTTGGTGGCGTACGTCCTCAGCAGCCCGGTCAGCTCGGCCACCGGCCGCCGCGCCTGCTCCTCGGCGATCGCGGCCGAGGCCCGGTCGATGGAGCCTCGGGCCAGCAGCGTGCGCCACAGCAGCCGCCCGATCCCGACCGAGAACGGCATCGCGCTGTGGCCCAGCACCTCCCTCACCGTCCAGGCTGAGCAGAGGCTCTGTGTCTCCAGCTGGGATTCGTCGAGCCCGTCGAAGAAGTCGGCGAGCAGGCGTCGGTTGGCTGCGGTGCGGGCGGCTACGTCCATGACTCCATCGTGTCAGGCCGCCGCCTCCGCGACAGGCTCCACCACCGGCTTCGTCCCGGCGTACACGTCCCGGTCGATCTCGTCCGCGCCGTGCGCCACCAGCAGCGCGACCATGGTGTCTCCGTTCACGTTGAGGAACGTACGCAGGATGCCGGTGAACCAGTCCACCGCGATGAGCAGCCCGGCGGCCTCGATGGGCAGGTCCAGGGACGTGGCCAGGAAGATGGCGACGACGGGGAACCCGCCGGGCACCGTGATCGTGCCGATGTTGAGCAGCACCGCGAGCGCCATCCCGAGCGCGATGTCGCCAGGGGAGAGCGAGACGCCGGAGGCCTGGGCGAGGAAGAGCACCACGATCGTGTAGTTGAGCACCGCGCCGCACGAGCCCATCGTCATCCCCAGGCAGAGCGTGAAGTCCGCGACCCGCTTCGAGATGCCGAACTTCTCGACCGCGTTCTTCAGCACCGTCGGGAAGGTGACCGCCGACGAGGTGGTGGTGACGGCCACGACGGTCTGCTCGGCGAGCTTCGCGGGCAGGCGCAGCGGGTTGAGCCGGGTGACGGCGACGACCACGACGACGTAGAGGGCGGAGATGATCACCACGCCGGCCAGGGTCGTGCCCAGGTAGGCGAGCGCGGTGGTGACCACCCCGAAGCCGACGCGGCCGGCGAGATCGGCGAGGAGGCAGAAGACGCCGATCGGCGCCAGGTACATGACGTACCTGATCATCAGCAGGACGATCGCCTGGATCTGCTCGAAGAAGGTGAGCACGACGGTCGGGCCGTTCATCGCGGTGTAGCGGTTGAGCGCGAGACCGAAGATCAGGGCGAAGACGATGATCGGCACCATCGCGCCGGTGGCCATCGCCTCGACCACGTTGGTGGAGACGAAGGCGGTCACGGTCTGCTGCCAGCCGACCGCGGTCGCCGCGGCCGAGTCGGTCAGGGTCGGGTCGAGGTCGCCGTCATAGCGCATCCCCGCTCCCGGCTCGATCAGCTCCGCCAGCCCCCAGCCGACGAAGGCGGCGACCACCGCGAACCCCAGCATCCAGCCGAAGGTCGCCCCGGCCAATCTGCCGGCGCCCGCCCCGGTCATCGCGCCCGTCGCGACGATCACCGACGAGGCGACCAGCGGGACGATCGACATCTGGATCAGCCGGATGAAGATGTCACCGACGAACTTGAGGTTGCCGCCCACTCCCCCACCACCAAGCCGAAGACGATGCCGGCGACGGCACCGGCGAGGATCAGGACGGCTGGGGACTTCAAGACCTTCATCGGGTCTCCTAAGCGTCGACGACGGTGGATCCCGGACGCTAACGAGGCCGCGTACGCCGCCGGTTAAGCCGCCGTCACCGGCACGTTTCCCGGGACAAACCAGTGGTCCCGGCTGGGGCGGGGTGAATACCATTGATGTCATGCGCGAGACCACGATCTGCAAGCACCTGAGCCGACCGGTCCAGGACGTGGAGTTTGCGCGCTCGGAGCCGCAACGAACGTAGGTGCTCACCGCATCCACCAGGGCCGCTCCGATCGAATCGGAGGCGGCCCTTTCTCATGTCCAGCAGCATCACCAGGAGGTGAACGAGATGGAGATCATCACACTCTTCGGAGAGGGCAACAGCTCGAAGACCTACGAGCTGACGCTGAAGCACCCGACTCCCCGGACCGACGAGTGGGCCTGCGTGGGCGAGGACCCGGAGCTCTTTCATCCCGAGGACCTCACCCAGCTCGCCGAGGCGCAGCAGGTCTGCGCCGACTGCCCGATGCGGCAGACCTGCCTCGAGCTCGGCACCGCCCGGCGGGAGTGGGGAGTCTGGGGCGGTGTGCTCCTGGAGAGCGGCAAACCTCGGGACACCCCCAGAACTCCCGGAAGAAAGCCCTACAAGCGCAGCCAGGAAGCGATCGCGCGCGCCCGCCGCGTCGCCTGAAATGACGTGGGAGTCCTGAGGTCACCCAGTGACCTCAGGACTCCCACGTCGGGCGAACCTCAGACGTTGAACCCGAGAGCGCGCAGCATCTCGCGGCCGTCGGGGGTGATCTTGTCCGGGCCCCACGGCGGCATCCAGACCCAGTTGATGTGCACGTCGTTGACCATGCCCTCCAATGCCTGCGAGGTCTGGTCCTGGATGACGTCGGTCAGCGGGCAGGCCGCCGAGGTCAGCGTCATGTCGATGACCACGTTGGAGTGGTCCTCGATGTGCAGGCCGTAGATCAGACCCAGGTCGACAACGTTGATGCCGAGCTCGGGGTCGACGACGTCCTTCATCGCCTCCTCGACGTCCTCGATCTTCAGGCTCGCGCCCTCGACCGTGGACGTACGCATCCCCTGCCACTCAGGCGCCTCGTGACCGTGCCCGTGGCCGTGGCCCGAGTGGTCATGGCCGGAGTGGTCATGCCCCGCGTGGTCGTGACCCGCGTGGTCGTGACCCGCGTGGTCGTGCTCAGTGTGGTCGGTCTCAGTCATCAGTTCTCCTCGGCGACAGTCTTCGCGGCGGCGTCTTTCCAGGCCATCCACGACAGCAGCGCGCACTTGATCCGGGCGGGGAACTTGGCGACGCCGGCGAAGGCGATGCCGTCCTCCAGAATGTCCTCGTCGGGCTCCACCTGGCCCTTGCCCTGCATCAGCCGCAGGAACTCCTCGTGGATCACCATCGCCTCGTCCACCGTCTTGCCCACGACCAGGTCGTTGAGCACGGAGGCCGAGGCCTGCGAGATCGAGCAGCCGAGGGCGTCGTAGGAGATGTCCTCGATCTTGCCCCCGTCGACGTGGAGCCGCAGGGTGATCTCGTCACCGCAGGTCGGGTTGACGTGGTGAACCTCCGCCTCGAAGGGGTCGCGAAGACCCTTCCCGTGCGGGTTCTTGTAGTGGTCCAGGATGATCTCCTGGTACATGCTCTCGAGGTTCGCGGCAGTCATCACTTGTCCAACTTGAAGAACGTGCGTACGTATTCCAACCCCTCGACCAGCGCGTCGATCTCGGCGGGCGTGGTGTAGAGGTAGGACGACATCCGGTTGGAGGCCTGGACGCCGAACCGCTGGTGGGCGGGCTTGGCGCAGTGGTGCCCGGCGCGGATGGCGACGCCCTTGGAGTCGAGCACCTGGGCCACGTCGTGCGGGTGCACGCCGTCGAGCTCGAAGGCGATCGCGCCGCCGCGCTTGGCGGCGTCGGCCGGGCCGAGCACGGTCACACCCGGGACGGTCGCGAGGCGCTCCAACGCGTAGGCCGTGATCGCCTGCTCGTGGGCGTGGACGTTCTCCATACCGAGGTGCATGAGGTATTCCAGCGCCGCACCGAGACCCACAGCCTCGGCGATCGGCGGGGTGCCGGCCTCGAACTTGTGCGGGATCGGCGCGTAGGTCGACTTCTCCATCGTCACCGTGGCGATCATCTCGCCGCCACCGAGGAACGGCGGCAGCGCCTCGAGCGCGGCACGCCGGCCCCACAGGACGCCGATGCCGGTCGGGCCGACGACCTTGTGGCCGGTGAAGGCGAGGAAGTCGGGACGCTCCTCTTCGGCCATGCCGGCCAGGTCGATCGGCAGCACCGGGGCGGCCTGCGCAGCGTCGACGACGACCAGCGCACCGACCTCGTGGGCCTTGCGGGCGATCTCGGCGATCGGGTTGACCGTGCCGAGCATGTTGGAGACCCAGGTCAGCGCGACGATCTTGGTCGCCGGCGTGATCAGCTCGTCGATGTTCGACAGGTCGAGCTCACCGGAGTCGGTGAGTCCGAACCACTTCAACGTCGCACCCGCGCGCTGCGTGGCGAGCTGCCACGGAACGATGTTGGAGTGGTGCTCCATCTCGGTGGTCACGACCACGTCGCCGGCGGCCAGCGGCACGGTGTTGGCGACCAGGTTGAGCGCCTCGGAGGCGTTCTTGGTGAAGATCACCTCGTCGCGCTCGGGCGCGCCGAGGAAGCGCGCGACGGTGTCGCGCGCCCCCTCGAACGCCTCGGTCGCCTCGGCACCCAGGTGGTGCATCGCCCGAGCGATGTTGGCGTTGTGCCGCTCCAGGTGATCGACCATGGTGTCGATCACGATCTGCGGCTTCTGCGAGGTGTTGGCGCTGTCGAGGTAGACCAGCGGGGTCTCGCCGCCGTCGAAGGTGCGCTCCAGGATCGGGAAGTCCTTGCGGACCAGATCCAGGTCGGGCAGCAGACCCTTCATGTCAGACCCCTGCCGCGACGTACTTCTCGTAGCCGTTGGCCTCCAGCTCCTCGGCCAGGTCCGGGCCACCCGACTCCGCGATCCGGCCGGCCACGAAGACGTGCACGTGGTCAGGCTTGATGTAGCGCAGGATGCGGGTGTAGTGGGTGATCAGCAGGACCGACTTGCCGTCGCGGGCGCGGAAGTCGTTGATCCCCTCGGAGACGACCTTGAGCGCGTCGATGTCGAGGCCGGAGTCGATCTCGTCGAGCAGCGCGACGGCCGGGTCGAGGATGTCGAGCTGGGCGATCTCGTGGCGCTTCTTCTCGCCACCGGAGAAGCCCTCGTTGACCGAGCGCTGCGAGAAGGTCGGGTCCAGGTGCATCTTGTTCATCGCACCGTTGACGTCCTTGACCCACGTACGCAGCTTGGGGGCCTCGCCGTCCAGCGCCGTCTTCGCGGTGCGGAGGAAGTTGGCCACGCTCACGCCGGGAACCTCGACGGGGTACTGCATCGCCAGGAACAGCCCGGCCTTGGCGCGCTCGTCGACCGACATCTCCAGGACGTCCTCGCCGTCGAGGGTGACGGTGCCGCCGGTGATGGTGTACTTCGGGTGGCCGGCGATCGAGTAGGCAAGCGTCGACTTGCCCGAGCCGTTGGGGCCCATGATCGCGTGGGTCTCGCCGGAGTTGATCGTCAGGGTCACGCCCTTGAGGATCTCCTTGGCACCGTCCTCGGTGTTCACCGAGACCGTGAGGTCCTTGATCTCAAGCGTGCTCATGCGGTTGCGTCCTTCTCGATAAGGGTGTTGATGTTCTTGGCGAGCTCGGCCTCGACCGTGCCGGTCAGCTTCTCCTCGAGCTCGGGGACACCGATCTGACGGATCAGGTCGTTGAAGAAGCCGTGCACGACCAGGCGCTTCGCCTCGGTCTCGGAGATGCCGCGGCTCTGCAGGTAGAAGAGCTGCTCGTCGTCGAACCGGCCGATCGCCGACGCGTGACCCGCGCCCTCGATCTCGCCGGTCTCGATCTCCAGGTTGGGCACGGAGTCGGCCCAGGCACCGTCGGTGAGGATGAGGTTGCGGTTCTCCTCGTACGTCTCGATGCCCTCGGCCTCCTTGCGGATCAGCACGTTGCCGATCCAGACCGCGTGGGCCTTCTCGCCCTGCAGCGCGCCCTTGTAGATCACGTTGGACTTGGTCTTCGGGGCGGTGTGGTCGACGAAGAGACGGTGCTCGATGTGCTGACCGGCGTCGGCGAAGTAGAGGCCGAGCGACTCCACGGAGCCGCCGGGGCCGGAGTACTCCGCCGAGAAGTCGTGACGCACCACGTCGCCCCCGAAGCTCACCGAGACGTGCTTGAGGTTGGCGTCGCGGCCGACCTTGGCGTGCTGGGTGGAGAGGTGGACGGCGTCGTCGGCCCAGTCCTGGACGGAGACGACGGTGAGGTCGGCGCCGTCCTCGACGACGATCTCGATGTTGTCGGCGACGACGGCAGAGCCCTCGAAGACCAGCACAACGGTCGCCTTGGCGAACTTCTCCGCCACGATCACCGCGTGACCGGCGCCGGCGGTCTCCGAGCCGGTGCCGTGGTGGCGGATCACGGTCGCGCCCTCGACGACGGTGTCGGTCGGGATCCGCACGACGGTCGCGCCGGTGCTGGCCGCCCAGGCCCGCGCCGAGACACGGTCGGTCGGGACCAGGCCCGAGCTGCCGCGTACGTCATCGTCGGCCGCGACGGTCTCGACGGTCACGCCCGTGGCCGCCTCGACCTCCACCTTGGTCGCACCGTCGGCGAACGGGGCGTTGTCGTGGATGCCCTTGAGGCGCTTGAGCGGGGTGAACCGCCAGATCTCCTCGCGACCCTTCGGCACCTCGTGCGCCTCGACGTCGAAAGAGCCTTCCGGGTGGAGGTGGGACTCGACCTTGTCGAGCTCCAGGGCCTCCTGCACAGCTGCGGTCATCAGCCGACCGCTCCTTCCATCTGCAGTTCGATCAGGCGGTTGAGCTCGAGGGCGTACTCCATCGGGAGCTCCTTGGCGATCGGCTCGACGAAGCCGCGCACGATCATCGCCATCGCCTCGTCCTCGGCCATGCCGCGGGACATCAGATAGAACAGCTGGTCGTCGGAGACCTTCGAGACCGAGGCCTCGTGACCCATCGAGACGTCGTCCTCGCGGATGTCGACGTAGGGGTAGGTGTCCGAACGCGAGATCTGGTCGACCAGGAGCGCGTCGCAGAGCACGTTGGACTTCGAGCCGTGCGCGCCCTCGTTGATCTGGATCAGGCCGCGGTAGGAGGTGCGGCCACCGCCACGCGCAACGCTCTTCGACAGGATCGACGAGGAGGTGTTCGGGGCGGCGTGCACCATCTTGGCGCCCGCGTCCTGGTGCTGGCCCTCGCCGGCGAAGGCGATGGAGAGCGTCTCGCCCTTGGCGTGCTCACCCATCAGGTAGACCGCCGGGTACTTCATGGTCACCTTGGAGCCGATGTTGCCGTCGACCCACTCCATGGTCGCGCCCTCCTCGCAGGTGGCGCGCTTGGTGACCAGGTTGTAGACGTTGTTCGACCAGTTCTGGATGGTCGTGTAGCGAACGCGGGCGTTCTTCTTCACGATGATCTCGACGACCGCGGAGTGCAGCGAGTCGGACTGGTAGATCGGCGCGGTGCAGCCCTCGACGTAGTGAACGTAGGAGCCCTCGTCGGCGATGATCAGGGTGCGCTCGAACTGGCCCATGTTCTCGGTGTTGATCCGGAAGTAGGCCTGCAGCGGGATGTCGACGTGGACGCCCTTGGGCACGTAGATGAAGGAGCCACCCGACCACACGGCGGTGTTCAGCGCGGCGAACTTGTTGTCGCCGACCGGGATCACCGTGCCGAAGTACTCCTGGAAGATCTCCGGGTGCTCCTTGAGCGCGGTGTCGGTGTCGAGGAAGAGCACGCCCTGGGCCTCGAGGTCCTCGCGGATCGAGTGGTAGACGACCTCCGACTCGTACTGCGCGGCGACACCGGCGACCAGGCGCTGCTTCTCCGCCTCCGGGATGCCGAGCCGGTCGTAGGTGTTCTTGATGTCCTCGGGCAGGTCCTCCCACGAGGTGGCCTGCTTCTCCGACGAGCGCACGAAGTACTTGATGTTGTCGAAGTCGATGTCCGAGAGGTCGGAGCCCCAGGTGGGCATCGGCTTGCGGCCGAAGAGCTTGAGGCCCTTCAGGCGCAGGTCGAGCATCCACTGCGGCTCAGACTTCTTGCCGGAGATGTCGCGGACGATGGCGTCGTTGAGACCGCGCTGTGCCGCAGCACCGGCGACGTCCGAGTCGGACCAGCCGAACTCGTACTTGCCGATGCCCTTCAGCTCGGGGTTGAGCTCCTCGATGGAGGTCATGTCGTGACCTGCTCCTTCTTCTTCGAAACTTCGCCGGGACCGGAGGATCCAGGAGGGATGTGCGTCGTGCAGACTCCGTCGCCGTGGGCGATGGTGGCCAAGCGTTGTACGTGGGTGCCGAGCAGCTTCGCGATCGCCTCTGTCTCCGCCTCGCAGAGCTCGGGGAACTCCTGGGCGACATGGGCAACCGGGCAGTGCTGCTGGCACAGCTGCTCACCTGCGTCGTGACCGTTGATCAGCGGCAGCTCCCTGACGGAGGCCGCATAGCCGTTGGCCGTGAACACATTCGCAAGCACCTGCGCGGGGCTGAGATCCGTCTCACCGGCGGCGATCCGGTCCAGTCCCTGCTTGATGAACGCCGCGCGGCGCTCCGCGAATTCCCGCACGGCCTCTTCGCCGGCCACCTCGGAGAGGAACCGCAGCGCCTCGACCGCCAGGTCGTCGTACTTCTTCTCGAAGCCGTCCCGACCCTGGTCGGTGAGCGCGAAGAGCTTGGCCGGGCGGCCCCGCCCACGCGTGGACGCGGTGCGCGGCTCACGCTGCTCCACCGCCTCCTCCTCGGCCAGCGCGTCCAGGTGGCGCCTGACCGCGGCCGGGGTGAGATCGAGCCGCTTGGCCAGCGTCGCAGCGGTCTGCGGGCCGTCGACAAGCAGCGACCGAGCGACCCGCTGGCGGGTGCTCTCCTCGCTGGTCTCTGCGGGCTGCAGAGTGCTCTCGTCGAATTTCACAACACCATTGTGACGTTATTCCCCCAGGCGATTCAACGAAGGCAACCCTTACTTGCCCGCTGGCCGGTGACGACGTGTCGTACGTCACCCCGGATCAGCCCGTCGGCATCCCGTCAAGGGTCGGAGAGGCGAGGGCGGCGACGCCGACGTAGACAGCGTCGGGCGGCAGCCAGCGGGTGCCCCGGTCGGAGCGCAGGACCGTGCGACCGCGTTCGAGGTCGAAGATGCCGACCCGGATGCGGCCGCCGGAGCGTACGACCGCCACCTCACCGCGCTTGGGTCGGCGGGGGTTGATCACGAGGTCGGAGCCGGGCGGGAGGCCTCGCGAGGTGAGGTGGGCGCCGACAAGACGGTGGACCAGCGTCTCGTCCTGCGGTGCAGGCGCAGGTGCCCGCCGCGTGGGCGTGGGCAGAGCGCCGGGAACGACGTCGAACGGCAGCGGTACGTCGCGCCGGGACGCGCCGCCAGTCGATCTCATGTTCGAAAGCGTACCCGTCCGCGACGGCCCGCGGAACCGTGGAACGAGGACTTGTCATGCGCCCCGCTCTCCCACTCGTCGCGCCGGCCCGAGAGACTGTGGCCATGACGGTCAACGACCCCACCGACTGGGATACCGCCTACGTCCGCGGCACGACCGGCTGGGACCTCGGCGCTCCCCTGGCCTACATCGAGGAGGACGCGGCGCTCCTCGGCGAGCCCGGCACCGCCTTCGCGCCCGGCGCCGGCCGGGGGCACGATGCGGCAGGGTTGGCGGCTGCCGGATGGCGTACGACGGTCGTCGACCTCTCCCCCACGGCGGCCGCCTACGCGGCGGAGCACTACCCGGACGTCACCTACGCGGTCGGCGACGCTCTCGATGCCGACGTCGTCCTGGCCGCGACCGGCGGGCCGGTCGACCTGATGTGGGACCACACCTTCTTCTGCGCGCTGCCGCCCGACTGGCGCGGCCGCGTCGGCGACCTGGCCCGCGCGGTCGTACGCCCCGGCGGCCGGGTCGCGTCGGGTGTCTTCCCGATCGACCGTCCGAGGATGGAGGCGGGCCCGCCGTGGACGTACGTCCCCGAGGACATGAGCCGCGCCCTCGGCCCGGACTTCGACCTGGTCCACGTCTCCGAGCCGCGCCGACTGAACCCGCGGATGCCGTGGAGCCACCGCCTCGGGATCTGGCAGCGCCGCCTCAGCGTTCACGCAGCGGCATCGCGGCACTCGACACCCTCGGTCTGAGCGGCAGGTCGGCAACGGCGAAGGTCTTCTTCGCCTTCGTGCGCGACATCCTCCGCCCCGACCCATGGGCGGCGGAGCGTGGTTGACGCCACGGCCCCTCAGCTCGAGGGCAGCTGGTAGGCCGTCGTCTCGCTGTCCTCGCGCGCCGCGTCGACGGCGCCCACCAGCAGCAGGTCACCGACCTTCGTCACCACGGCGGGTGCGTTCTCGACGGAGCCGACGACTTTCTCGGAGCCGTCATCGAGGTCGCGACGGAGCACGCTGTAGCCGGCCTCGGACCGGGTGTCACGACCGATGTAGACGCCCTTCTCGTCAGCCCCCAGGAAGATGTCGCCGGCTTCGCTAGCCCGACTCCAAGCCTCTGAGCCCGAGGTCAGATCCCACGTTCGCACGGCGCCGTCCGCGGCGGCGTCGGACCCGGACAGCTCCTCGTCGTAGGCGCCGGCGATCCGGTCTCCCACGACGGCGGCCAGCCCGAGCGTCGGCGTCGCAGCGCCGGCATCCAGGGACCGGCCGACGATCCTTCCCAGCTGACCGGTGCGTGGGTCGATCATGCGAACGCCCTGCACCCCCTCGATCCATACGTCGGCGACGATCGGTTCGGTGGCGTAGACGGCGCCCACCTGTGGGTGGTCGCCGGCGACGGTCCACAGGCGCTCGCCGGTATCGACGTCGAAGCCGCTGAGGCCGTCCTTCTCTGGGACCAGCGCGGTGTTGCCCGTGGTGGCGACCCGGCACCCGAACGAGCCCAGCTCGGCGGCCCCGTCGCGAGCCATCAGCGGCTCCAGGCGATCACCGGACGTCGCCTCCCAGCGCTCGACCGCGCAGTCGGTCGTGACCGACACGGTCGTCTCGGTCAACCCGACCATGCCGCCGCCCTCGGAGCGTCCACCGATCGACTCGAACGTCGCTGACCACACGACGCCGCCGTCGGAGGTGTCCACGACCGTGACCCGGTTGCAGCCGTGAGAGCCCGGTGGGTGGTCACGCACCGCGACGAGCCCGGCCTGGTTCACCGGCGAGATCTCGCACACGTTCTCCTCGAGAGGCAGATGCCAGGCTTCCTCGCCGTCGGCGAGGCGTACGGCTTCGATCCGGGAGGAGTCGATGTTGGCGTAGATCCACAGCTCGTCGGTCGCCGTCCAGGAACCCGAGGACAGGAACTCGCTCTCCGGACCGCCTGCTCGAGACCACTTCTCGGCCAGCGCTGACCCCGCTCCGTCCGTCTCGCCGCAACCGACGAGCAAGGTGCCGGCCAACACGAACGTCGCCAGCAACCTCTGCTGAGATTTCATGGGCCTCAACGTTAAGACCCCTCACGATCCCGGTGTCGGCTTTCCAGAAACCAGCCACGACGCAACTGCACTGGAGAAGTGGTCATTTTGGGCCCTCGGCAGGTCGCCTTCGGGCCCAAATTGACCACTTTCCTATTGCTGCCTCAGCCCTTCACACAGAGCAGCGTGCGCAGCCGAGCCTCCACGTAGACCAGATCCGTCTGTGCCTCGATGACGCTCTCCAGGGACTTGTACGCACCGGGGATCTCGTCGACGACGCCGGCGTCCTTGCGGCACTCGACTCCCTCGGTCTGCGCGGCGAGGTCGGCGACGCTGAAGGTCTTCTTCGCCTTCGAACGCGACATCTTCCGGCCCGCGCCGTGGGAGGCAGAGCAGTAGGACGCCTCGTTGCCGAGCCCGCGCACGACGTACGAACCGGTGCCCATCGATCCTGGGATCAGCCCGTACTCGTCGGACTTGGCCGAGATCGCGCCCTTCCGGGTGACGACCAGGTCCACGCCGTCGTAGGTCTCCCGGGCGACGTAGTTGTGGTGGGCGTTGACCTCCCGGCCCCACACGACCTCGGGGAAGAAGCGCGCGAAGACGCTCTTGACCGTAGCCATCATGATCCGCCGGTTGAGCTTGGCGTAGTCCTGTGCCCAGTAGAGGTCGTGCAGGTAGGCGTCCATCTCCGCGGTGCCGGCCAGGAAGACCGCCAGGTCGCGGTCGGGCAGGCCGAGGTTGTGCTCGAGCCCCTTGGCCGCGTAGATGTGCCGCTCGGCGATCTCCTTGCCGATGTTGCGGCTGCCGGAGTGCAGCATCAGCCAGATCACGCCGTCGTCGTCGGCGGTCACCTCGATGAAGTGATTTCCACCGCCGAGCGAGCCGCACTGCGCGACCGCCCGCTTGTGCCGGTCGCCGAGCTTCGGCGCCCGCAGCTCCTCGAAGCCGCCGAAGAGCTTGTCGAAGGCGACCTTCAGCTTCAGGTCCTTGCGGACGACGCCGGCCTGGCCGTCGTTCGCCTGGAACCCGACCGGGACCGCCTCCTCGATCGCCGAGCGCAGCGGGCCGAGGTCGTCGGGCAGGTCGCTGGTCGTGACGGAGGTCTTGACCGCCATCATCCCGCAGCCGATGTCGACACCGACCGCGCTCGGCGAGACGGCGTCCTTCATCGCGACCACGGAGCCGACCGTGGCGCCCTTGCCGAGATGCACGTCCGGCATGACACGTACTCCGTGCACCCAGGGCAGCTTGGAGATGTTGCGCAGCTGGTCCTGGGCAGCGTGCTCGATCTCGTGCGGACGCGCCCACATCAGGGTCTCGGCCTTGGCGCCGGCCAGGGCGATCGGGAACTCGTTCGTCATCTCTTTCTCTCCTTCGACAGGGCCGGGGCATGCGAAAGGGCCGCTCCGGCCGGGTTCTTGCGGCGGGAGCGGCCCTTTCAGGTCGGCGCTGATGCTCAGCGCGTCGGCGGCTCCTGGCCGATGCGGTCCGAGCGGAGGTCGGAGCGCAGGCAGGCTTCGCTCGCCAGACCGGGGTTCCCGGCGGCGGAGCGGATCTCGACCGACCTGCGCATGCTCATCTCCTCGTGTGTTCCTGTGTGCTGGAAACGGTAGTCAGCGGCGTACGTCTGGTGCCACTGGTTTACGCGAGGCGGGCGGGGAAGCCACCGGTGGCGACCGGGCCCCAGCGCTTCGGGGTGATCCGAAGGAGGGACTTGCCCTGGTCGACCATGGCCTGGCGGTACTCGTCCCAGTCGGAGTGCTCGCCGGAGATGTTGCGGAAGTAGGTGACGAAGGCGTCCAGGGCTTCCTCGCCCGCAGTCGCGTTGAGCACCTCGGCGTCGCCGTCGACCTGGACCCAGGCGCCGTTCCACTCATCCGAGAGAACCATGACGCTGACCTGCGGGCGACTGCGGGCATTGCGGGTCTTGGCCCGTTCGGGGTAGGTCGCGATCACGATGCGCCCGTCGTCGTCGACGCCACCGGTGACCGGCGAGAGCTGTGGGGACCCGTCGGCTCGGCTGGTCACCAGGATCATCTGGTGGCGGGGACGTACGAACTCCAGGAGCCCCTCGAGATCAACGGTCGTGTTCGTCGCGATCGTGCGTGCCATGGTCACCAGCCTGCCAGGTGAACCCGTCCGGGTCCGTGAAGGCCTCGCTACCGCCGCCCAGGACGATTCCGTACGCAGCGTCCGGGTCGACCGCGACACCGGTCTCCTTCTCCAGGGCACGCCGGGGATAGATCGCGAGCTGGACGGCGCCGGGAGCGGCCTCGAACTCGGCGTACTTGCCGCCGAAGCTCCGCTTCACGCCGAGCCCTCGCTCGGCGTAGAACCGCTTGGTCGCCTTGACGTCGGCGACGCCGAGGAGCAGGACGATGTCGTCGATCTCGCGGGTGGCGGGGCCGTTGTCCTTCTTCGCCGAGGTGGCGATCTTCCAGATCGAGCCGTCGGGGGCCTGGACGATGCCGCCGTAGCCCCAGAACGACTTCTCGACCGGCTTGAGGGAGGTGGCGCCGGCCGCGAGCGCGGAGTCGACGAGACTGTCGACCGTCGATGGCTGGCCGACGACCAAGGAGATCGTGAACGGCCGGCCGGTGCCGGTGCCCGGGCCCTGGCGTACGGAGATCTGGTCGGTGAGCCCGAAGGCCTTCTCGTAGAACGCCCGGGCGTCCGTGGGGTCTGCAGCGTCGAGGGTGATGGTCTGAAGTGTGAACATGTCTCGACCTTAGGAATCCCGGGGCCTTGCGGGCTTCTCGATTCCTGACCGCCTCGCTTGTTGATCTCCTGAGCAGAAATTGTGTCTGAGACACCGCGTCATAGGTCTGGGGGCATGGCGTCTCATCCCCGCGTTGGCCGTCCTTCGGTGGGAGTTGGGCGGCCAACGTCCTGACAGGCACCTAAGAATCCATGGGATCGCACCTAGGCGATTGGGCCGGTGGCGTACGCCTTCTTAGACTGCCGCCGTGGACTCTTCCGTCGCCAGGCCTGCTGTCGAGGTACGCGACCTGCGCATGACCTATGGCGACAAGACGGCCGTCGACGGACTCACGCTGAGCGTCGCGGAGGGCTCGATCACGGCCGTGCTCGGGCCCAACGGTGCCGGCAAGACGACGACCCTGGAGACCTGCGAGGGCTACCGGAAGCCCCAGCAGGGGACGGTTCGCGTCCTCGGGCTCGACCCGATCGCCGACCGCAAGCAGCTGCTCCCCCGGATCGGGGTGATGCTGCAGGGTCAGGGCGCCTGGAGCGGCGTACGCGCCATGGAGATGCTCAAGCACATCGCCCGGCTGCACGCGCATCCGCTCGACGTCGACTACCTGTCCGAGCGGCTGGGCCTGGGCGAGTGCGGCCGCACCCCCTACCGGCGGCTCTCCGGCGGGCAGCAGCAGCGGCTCGGGCTGGCGATGGCGCTGGTGGGCCGTCCGGAGCTGGTGTTCGTGGACGAGCCCACGGCGGGGATGGACCCGCAGGGGCGGCGTACGACCTGGGAGCTGCTGCGCGAGCTCAGGCAGGACGGCGTCACCGTCGTGCTCACCACGCACTACCTGGAGGAGGCCGAGGAGCTGGCCGACCAGGTGCACATCATCGACCGCGGCCGGATGATCGCCTCGGGCACTCCGCTGGAGCTCACCCGCGGCGGCGCGACCGCCACCGTGCGGCTGGTCGTGACCAAGCCGTTCCCACCCGGCGCGCGCGAGTCGCTGCGCAAGGCGCTCGGCGAGGACACCGAGGTCACCCTGCTCGACGAGCGCTCGATGCGGGTCACCGGCAAGGCCGACCCGACCACGCTCGCCAAGGTGAGCCGCTGGTGCGAGGAGAACGACGTCCTCCCGGAGTCGCTGACCCTGGGCCGCCGGAGCCTCGAGGACGTCTTCCTCGATCTCACCGGCGGCCTTCACCTCACCGAGGGGATCGAGCATGTCTGAGGTCGCCACGGGGACCTTCACCCCCAAGCCCGGCGGTGCGCCGATCACCCAGCAGGTGGTCGCCCAGGCGCTGATGGAAGCCAAGCTGATGCTCCGCAACGGAGAGCAGCTCCTGCTGGCCGTCGTGATCCCGGTGATGGTGCTCGTCGGCGGCGTCACCGCCGGCAACGCCATCGACCTCGACCTCGGCACCGACCGCCCGCTGGTCGACCTCCTGACCCCCGGGGTCCTTGCGCTGGCCATCATGTCGACGAGCTTCACCAGCCTCGCGATCGCGACCGGCTTCGAGCGGCGCTACGGCGTGATCAAGCGCCTCGGCGCCTCACCGCTCCCCCGGACCGGCCTGCTCGCCGGAAAGGTGCTCGCGCTCGGCTGCGTACAGCTCGTGCAGCTCTTCGTCATCGGCGCCGTCGGCCAGATCCTCGGCTGGACCCCCGCCGCAGGGTTCGGCACCGTCCTCGCCTTCTTCCTCGCCATCGCGATGGGCACCCTGGCCTTCGCCTCGCTCGGGCTCTTCGTCGCCGGGGTGCTGCGGGCCGAGGCGACTCTGGCCGCCGCCAACCTCATCTACCTGCTCCTCCTGGCCGGCGGTGCCGTCGTGCTGCCGCTGACGGCGTACGGCGCCTACGGCGACGTCGCCCGCTGGCTCCCCTCGGGCGCGCTCGGAGAGGCCGTACGCACCGCCTTCCTCGACGGCGTCCCGGCCTGGCGGGACCTCGGGGTGCTCCTCGTCTGGGCCCTCCTCGGCTCGACCCTCACAGCTAGGACCTTCAAGTGGGAATGACCACCACCGAACCCTCCACCGACCCGGGCCCCTCGGCCAAAGACAAGGCCCTCGGCTGGCTCCGCGCGCATGCGTTCGGGCTGGCCATCGCCAACCTCGTCGCCAACATCGGGATCGTGGTGACCGGTGCGGTGGTCCGGCTGACCGGCTCCGGCCTCGGCTGCCCCACCTGGCCCAAGTGCACCGAGGA
This sequence comes from Nocardioides sp. NPDC127514, assembly GCF_040302125.1. Classification (NCBI taxonomy): domain Bacteria; kingdom Bacillati; phylum Actinomycetota; class Actinomycetes; order Propionibacteriales; family Nocardioidaceae; genus Nocardioides; species Nocardioides sp. NPDC127514. The sequence goes on from NZ_JBEORF010000016.1 coordinate 64,605, forward strand.
GTCCTACGTGGCTCACGAAGCGCTCGGGATCAACGGCGTCATCGAGTTCGGCAACCGGCTGCTGACCTACGTCCTGGCCGCGATCGCCATCACCGTCGTCATCGCCGTCTGGAACCGCCGCGGCACCATTCGCACCCTGGCGATCGTCATCGCCCTCGGTGTCCCGCTGCAGGGCGTCATCGGCGGCATCACCGTCCTCTCCGAGCTCAACCCCTACGTCGTCGCGCTCCACCTGCTCGCCTCGATGGCGATGGTCGGCCTGTGCGTGTGGCTGCTCGACGACCTCCGCTCGCCGGAGCGTGAGGCCGCGCCGCGCACCGTACGCATCGCCGCTGTGGTCACCTTCGTCGTCGGCTGGCTCTCCCTCTGGCTCGGCACGGTCGTGACCGGCTCCGGCCCGCACTCCGGCGACCTCGAGTCCCGCCGCACCGGCCTCGACCCGGCCCTGATGTCCCACATCCACGCCTACGCCGTCTACGCGCTCATCGCCGCGACCCTGGTCACGCTGTGGCTCGGCCGCAAGCACGCGTACGTCCGTCAGGTCACGCTCGTCCTGCTGGCCATCGAGCTCGCCCAGGGCCTGATCGGCTGGGTCCAGTACCTCACCGACCTTCCCGTCCTCCTGGTCGGCTTCCACATGCTCGGCGCCGCCCTCATCTCCGCCGGCCTCGCCCGCGTCGTCTGCTCGGTCCGCGCCCACGCCTAGCCCCGACGTGGTCGGCTCCCGTCAGAGCAGCGCCCCGTTGTGGATGTACGTCGCGGGCGGAGCCATCCCGCGAACCCCGAGGTAGCCGTCGGTGCCGAGGCTCAGGCGACAGGCGAGCCCGACGTCCGTCGCCCACTGGTTGGCGGCGGTGACATGGCCGACGACGGCCCGCTCGTCCGTGGTGCGCGCCAGGCACTCCCACAGCAGCCGGACCGCGGTCTCCTCGTCGAGGGCGGCGAGCAGCGCGGGGCCGCTGGTGCCGGCATAGGCATACCCACGACCCGCAGTGTCGACGACCAAGGTGCCCATCGACGCCAGTGTCTCGTGATCGGGACCGTGGCCCGCGCCGCGGGCCAGCCGGTCGATGTGGTCGAGGAGGCCGACGTCGTCGAGCGAACCCTGCCGCAGTCCGCCGACGGTCGGCAGGGCTGACCGGTCGACCTGGCCCCACAGGACCATCTGCGGGTGCAGGTCGAAGCCTGCCAGCCGGTAGCGCCGGACCGCCTTCGGGTCATCGCTCGCGGACAGCATCCACCGCGGGCAGTCGGCCCCGTGCTGGGCGGCCAGGGCGAGGATGCGCTTGCCGACTCCCTGCCCCTGCAGCCCGGGACGTACGGCATAGGTCGCCAGCGCCCACACCGCATCGTCGCGGCGGATCGAGGTCGCGAAACCGGCGAGTCCGTGCTCGTCGACCGCGACGACGCACCCCTCCGGGTCGGTGTCCAGGAACCGCCGCGTACGCCGGTTCCACTTCTCCGCCTGCTCGGGGGACCGCTTCTCCGGCTCGGTCTCGTGCGGCCGCCGGATCCGTACGTCGAGCTCGTAGAACGCCTCCGCGCTCAGCCGCTCCGCCAGCGGGACGTCCTCGGGCTGCATCGACCGGATCTCCACGCCGGAACCCTATCGAGCCGCACGACGCGTCGATCAGCTCAGCGGGCGGAGGTCTCAGCGCAGGAGCGGGTCGACCGCGAGGGCGACGAAGAGCAGGCTCAGGTAGAGGTTGCTCGAGTGGAAGAGCTGCATCGGGCGGATCTTGGTGAGGTCCTCGGTGCCCTTGGCTCGCGCGTGCAGCTGGTGGGCCTGGACGAGGAAGACGGCGCCGAGGCCGATCGCTGCGACCGGGTAGAGCCAGCCGGTGGAGGCGAGGGGCCACAGCAGCAGCGAGGTGGCGACCATCACCCAGGAGTACGCCACGATCTGAGCACCCACGTAGCGGGCGGACTTGACCACCGGCAGCATCGGCACGTCGACCTGGGCGTAGTCCTCGCGGTAGCGCAGCGCCAGGGCCCAGGTGTGCGGCGGGGTCCAGAAGAAGACGACCATGAACAGGATCAGCGGCTCCCAGTTCACCGAGTTGGTGACCGCGGTCCAGCCGATCAGGGTCGGGAAGCAGCCCGCGATGCCGCCCCAGACGATGTTCTGCGTGGTGCGCCGCTTGAGCAGCATCGTGTAGACGAAGACGTAGAACGCGTTGGCGGCCACCGACAGCCCGGCGGAGAGCCAGTTGACGAAGAGGCCGAGGACAACCACCGACAGCACCGCGAGGACCGACCCGAAGATCAGCGCCGCCCGCGGGGTGACCACGTGCCGCGGCAGGGCCCGGCGTCGCGTACGCCTCATCTGCTCGTCGATGTCGCGGTCGTAGACGCAGTTGAAGACCGAGGCCGAGCCGGCCGAGAAGATCCCACCGACGACCGTGGCCGCGACCAGGCCGACGCCCGGGACACCCTGGGCGGCGAAGAACATCACCGGCACGGTGGTGAGCAGCAGCAGCTCGATCACGCGGGGCTTCGTCAGGGAGACGTACGCCGAGATGACATCGCGCATTGACGCGCGGTCGCTACGCTGGTCGAGGTCGGGGACCGGCTGTTCGACGTGCGTCACTGAGAAGATCCTTCTCGATCGGGTTGAGGCTTCACATGCGGCTCATACAGGCAGTTCACAGCATGCGGCTCGCAGTCTAACCCGGGGCGTGAGTAGGCTCGGATTCGGCAGCCCCCCACGGCCAGCCCAAGAACCTCCCAAGTGGACTCTCCGATTTGAAAAGGCACCTCGTGAGCACCAAACCTGTACTCGAGTGGACCGATCTGGACAGCAAGGCCGTGGACACCGTCCGCGTTCTCGCCATGGACTCCGTGCAGAAGGTCGGCAACGGCCACCCTGGCACCGCGATGAGCCTGGCCCCTGCTGCCTATCTGCTCTTCCAGAAGGTGATGAAGCACAACCCGGCCGACACCGACTGGCTCGGCCGTGACCGGTTCGTGCTCTCCGTCGGCCACTCGAGCGTCACCCTCTACATCCAGCTCTACCTCGGCGGCTTCGGTCTCGAGCTCGGCGACCTGGAGAGCCTGCGCACCTGGGGCTCGCTGACCCCGGGTCACCCCGAGCGCGGCCACACGCGCGGCGTGGAGGTGACCACCGGCCCGCTCGGCCAGGGCGTCGCCAACGCCGTCGGCATCGCGATGGCCCAGCGCCGGCTGCGCGGCCTGCTCGACCCAGACACCCCGGTCGACCAGCCGAGCCCGTTCGACCACAAGACGTACGTCCTGGCCGGCGACGGCGACCTGCAGGAGGGCGTCAGCAGCGAGGCGAGCTCGATCGCCGGCACGCAGAAGCTCGGCAACCTCACGATGATCTACGACGCCAACCGGATCTCGATCGAGGGTGACACCAACGTCGCGTTCACCGAAGACGTCGCGGCTCGCTACCGGGCCTACGGCTGGCACGTCCAGGAGGTCGACTGGACCCACGACGGCACCGGCTACACAGAGGACGTCCCGGCGCTGTTCGACGCGATCAACGCCGCCGGCGAGGTCACCGACCAGCCGTCGCTGATCGTGCTGCGCACCGTCATCGCCTGGCCGGCCCCGAACGCGCAGAACACCGAGGCGGCCCACGGTTCGGCGCTCGGCGCCGAGGAGGTCGCCGCGACCAAGGAGATCCTGGGCTTCGACCCGGCGAAGTCCTTCGACGTCGACCCCGAGGTGCTCGCCCACACCCGCAAGCTCATCGAGCGCGGCGAGAAGGCCGAGCAGGCCTGGCGCGCCGAGGAGGCCGCCTGGGCCGAGGCCAACCCGGAGGGCGCCAAGCTGCTCGAGCGGATGCAGGCCGGGGAGCTTCCCGCCGACATCGCCGACGCGCTGCCGTTCTTCGAGGCCGACGCCAAGGGCATCGCCACCCGTGCCGCCTCCGGCAAGGTGATCAACGCGCTCGCGCCGGTGCTGCCCGAGCTGTGGGGCGGCTCGGCCGACCTCGCCGGCTCCAACAACACCACCATCTCCGGTGCGCCCAGCTTCGTCCCCGAGGACCGCTCCACCCACGAGTGGAAGGGCGACCCCTACGCCGGCCGCGTGCTCCACTTCGGCATCCGCGAGCACGCCATGGGCGCGATCCTCAACGGCATCGTGGCCCACTCGCCCACCAAGGCCTTCGGCGGCACGTTCTTCCAGTTCTCCGACTACATGCGCGGTGCCGTACGCGTCGGGGCGCTGTCCAAGCTGCCGGTGATCCACGTCTGGACCCACGACTCCGTCGGTCTGGGCGAGGACGGCCCGACCCACCAGCCGGTCGAGCACCTCGCCGCGGTCCGGGCGATCCCGGGTCTCGACGTGGTCCGTCCCGCCGACGCCAACGAGACCGCCGCCGCGTGGCTCGAGGTGCTCAAGCACCACGACCGCCCCTCGGCGCTCATCCTGACCCGTCAGGCGCTGCCGACCTTCCCCCGCGGCAAGGACGGCTACGCGACCACCGAGGGTGTGGCCAAGGGTGGCTACGTACTCCTCGACTCCCCCACCGGCACCGTCGACGTCGTCCTGCTCGGCACCGGCTCCGAGGTGCAGTACGCCGTCGCCGCCCGCGAGGAGCTGGCGAAGGAGGGCATCGGGGCCCGCGTCGTCTCGCTGCCCTGCCTGGAGTGGTTCGAGGCCCAGGAGCAGGACTACCGCGACTCGGTGATCCCGCCCAACGTCAAGGCGCGCGTCAGCGTCGAGGCCGGCGTGAAGCAGGGCTGGCGGGAGTACGTCGGCGACGCCGGCCGGATCGTCTCGCTCGAGCACTTCGGCGCCTCGGCGTCCGGTGCGCTGCTGTTCAAGGAGTACGGCTTCACCCCCGAGGCGGTCGTCACGGCCGCCAAGGAGAGCCTCGCCGCCATCAACAAGGGAGCATGAAATATGTCTGACCGTCTCAAGGCGCTGGCCGAGGCCGGCGTATCCATCTGGCTCGACGACCTCTCCCGCGAGCGGATCGAGACCGGCAACCTCGCCGATCTCGTCAAGGAGAAGTCCGTCGTCGGGGTGACCACCAACCCGACCATCTTCGCGGCCGCGATCGCCAAGGGTGAGCGCTACGACGAGCAGCTGCGCTCGCTGGTGGCCGACGGCAAGAACGTCGACGAGGTCATCTTCGGCCTCACCACCGAGGACGTACGCAACGCCTGCGACATCCTCGCGCCGGTCGCCGAGTCCACCAAGGACGACGGCCGGGTCTCGATCGAGGTCGAGCCCACCCTGGCCAACGACACCGAGGCGACCATCGCCTCCGCGAAGGCGCTGTGGGCCGCGGTCGACCGCCCCAACGCGCTGATCAAGATCCCGGCGACCCTGGAGGGGCTCCCGGCGATCACCGCCGCGATCGCCGAGGGCATCTCGGTCAACGTGACCCTGATCTTCTCGGTCGAGCGCTACCGGGCCGTGATGGACGCGTACCTGACCGGTCTGGAGCAGGCCAAGGCGGCCGGCAAGGACCTGTCCACGATCCGCAGCGTGGCGTCGTTCTTCGTCTCGCGGGTCGACACCGAGATCGACAAGCGGCTCGAGGCGATCGGCACCCCCGAGGCCAGCGCGCTGCTCGGCAAGGCCGCGGTGGCCAACGCGATCGCCGCCTACGCCGCCTTCGAGGAGGTCCACGCCAGCGAGCGCTGGACCGCCCTGGCTGCCGAGGGCGCCAACGCCCAGCGGCCGCTGTGGGCCTCGACCGGGGTCAAGAACCCGGCCTACCCCGACACCCTCTACGTCACCGACCTGGTCGTCGCCGACACGGTCAACACCATGCCGGAGAAGACCATGGAGGCCTTCGCCGACCACGGCAAGGTCAAGGGCGATGTCGTCACCGGCAAGGGTGCCGAGGCGGCCACCGTCTTCGAGTCGCTCCGCTCGGTCGGAGTCGACCTCGATGACGTCTTCCTGGTGCTGGAGACCGAGGGCGTGGACAAGTTCAAGGTCTCCTGGACCGAGCTCGTCGACACCGTGCAGGGCCAGATCGAGGCGGTCAAGTAGTGGGCGGCCCGGTCGACGCGACGACGACGGACGCCTGGAAGGCACTCACCGAGCTGCGAGCCGGTATCACACCTGACCTGCGCTCGTGGTTCGCCGATGATCCCGGCCGGGCCTCACGCTTCACTTATCAAGCGGCCGACCTCCATGTCGACCTCTCCAAGAACCTCCTCACCGACGACCTCCTGGCCGAACTGCTGGCGCTCGCCGAGCAGGTCGGTCTGGAGGCGCGGCGCGACGCGATGCTCGCCGGCGAGCACATCAACGTCACCGAGGACCGCGCAGTGCTCCACACCGCCCTGCGCCTTCCCGCCGACGCCTCCCTCGAGGTCGACGGCACCGACGTGGTGCCCGCCGTCCACGAGACCCTGGCGAAGATGTACGCCTTCGCCGACCGGGTCCGCTCCGGTGAGTGGAAGGGCGTCACCGGTGAGCGGATCCGCACCGTGGTCAACATCGGCATCGGCGGCTCCGACCTGGGCCCGGTGATGGCGTACGAAGCGCTCGAGCCGTTCCGTCACCCGGAGATCGAGTGCCGGTTCATCTCCAACATCGATCCCACCGACGCCGGCCAGAAGCTGAAGGGGCTCGACCCCGCCACCACGCTGTTCGTCGTCTCCTCGAAGACCTTCTCGACGCTGGAGACGCTGACCAACGCCCGCCTCGCGCGCACCTGGCTGCTCGACTCGCTCGGTGACGGCGTGGACGCCGCCGAGGCCGTCTCGAAGCACTTCGTGGCCGTCTCCACGGCGCTGGACAAGGTCGCGGCCTTCGGGATCGACCCGGAGAACGCCTTCGGCTTCTGGGACTGGGTCGGCGGCCGCTACTCGGTCGACTCCGCGATCGGCACGTCCCTGGCGATCGCCATCGGGCCGGAGGGGTTCGCCGAGTTCCTCGGCGGGTTCCACGCGATCGACGAGCACTTCGCGAAGACTCCGCTCGCGCAGAACGTGCCGGCGCTGATGGGTCTCCTGAACGTCTGGTACGTCAACTTCCTCGACGCTCAGACCCACGCCGTGCTGCCCTACTCCCAGCTGCTGCACCGGTTCCCTGCGTACCTCCAGCAGCTGACGATGGAGTCCAACGGCAAGTCGGTGCGCTGGGACGGCACCGCGGTCACCACGGACACCGGCGAGGTGTTCTGGGGCGAGCCCGGCACCAACGGACAGCACGCGTTCTACCAGCTGATCCACCAGGGCACCCGGGTGATCCCGGCCGACTTCATCGCCTTCGCCAACCCGGCCTATCCGCTCGCGGACGGGGACATCGACGTGCACGAGCTGTTCCTGGCCAACTTCTTCGCCCAGACCCAGGCGCTCGCCTTCGGCAAGACCGCCGAGCAGGTGCGCGCCGAGGGCACCGCGGAGAACATCGTCAACGCGCGGGTCTTCTCCGGCAACCGGCCGACCACCTCGATCATGGCGCCCGCGCTGACCCCCGGCGTACTGGGCCAGCTGATCGCCCTCTACGAGCACATCACCTTCACCCAGGGCGTGGTGTGGGGCATCGACTCCTTCGACCAGTGGGGCGTCGAGCTCGGCAAGCAGCTCGCCGTCCAGATCAGCCCGGCGGTCTCCGGTGACGCGGACACCGCCAAGCAGCAGGACACCTCCACCCAATCCCTCATCGCCTACTACAGAGAGAAGCGCACGTGACCAGCGACGGTCATCCCGAGTCACTCATCGAGGTCCACGACAGCGCTGAGGCCCTGGCCTCGGCGGTCGCCGGAGAGTTCCTCAGCCGCCTCGCCGACCTGCAGGCGGCCGGCGACGTCCCCACCATCGGCCTCACCGGTGGCACGATCGCCGAGGCGATCCACCGCGAGATCGCCCGCCTCGCACCCGAGTCGGGTGTCGACTGGGGCGCGGTCGAGTTCTTCTTCGGCGACGAGCGCTACGTCGCCGCCGACTCCCCCGACCGCAACGCCGGTCAGGCCCGCGCCGCCTTCCTGACCGAGGTCGGCGTCCCGGACCACCGCATCCACGAGATGCCCGCCACCGACTCCGGCCTGAGCGTCGACGAGGCCGCGGCACGGTTCTCCGAGGACGTACGCAGCCACGGCTCGGGCGGCTTCGACATCCTGATGCTCGGCGTCGGCCCCGACGGCCACATCGCCTCCCTCTTCCCCGGCTTCCCGCAGCTCGAGGCGAAGGACGCGATCGCCGTCGGAGTCACCGGCTCCCCCAAGCCCCCGCCCGAGCGGATCACCTTCACCTTCGAGGCGCTGCGCCGGTCCACGACCGTATGGTTCCTGGTCAGCGGCGAGGGCAAGGCCGAAGCCGTGGCCAAGGCACATGCCGGCGCTCCGATCACCGAGATCCCCGCCACCGGCGTCACCGGCACCACGGAGACGACCTGGTTCCTGGACCGAGCGGCCGCGTCCAAGCTCTGACCCCTCCCGACTCGGCGCGACTGTCCCACCCAGGAGCGCCGAGTCGGCGCAAAAGTCTCGGGAACTCCGTTACCCAGGTTGCTAACTGCAGGTAAATCTTTCCCGCAGCGGGTTCCGCGGGCACCTGCCGACTGCCACCATCCGAGCATGTCCCTCAGCGCCTCTCGGCGGCTCGGCCTGACCCTGGCCAGCCTCGTTGCCCTCGCCCTGGCGAGTTTCATGGCGGTCGTGATCACGACCGCCCCGGCCCAGGCGGCCACGATCAACGTCACCACGGCGATCGCCACCCAGAACGGCTCGACGGCCACCGTACGCGGCTACATCGTCGGCCAGCCCACAGCGACCAGCACGGTCGTGACCAGCAACTACCCCAGCGACTACGCTCTCGCGATCGCTGACTCGGCCTCGGAGACCAGCACGTCCAAGATGCTCTACGTGCAGATCCCCGAGGCGTTCCGCAGCGCATGGGGCCTCCGGTCCAACCCAAGCCTCAAGGGGCGTCAGATCGACGTGACCGGCACCCTGACGGCGTACTTCTCCCATCCCGGCCACAAGAACGCCACCGCCTTCGCGTTCGCGGGCTCCACGCCGACCCCGACCCCGACCCCGACCCCGACCCCGACCCCGACCCCGACGGCCACCCCGACCGCGGACCCGAACATCCCGGCGGGCTACTACGACTCGGCCGCCGGCCTGTCCGGATCGTCGCTGAAGTCGGCGCTGCACAACATCATCGACGGCCACACCACGCTGTCCTACAGCGCGGTGTGGGAGGCGCTGAAGGTCCTCGACCAGGACCCGAACAACTCCGCGAACGTCATCGAGTTCTACTCCGGGGTCTCCACACCGAAGACCAACAACGGCGGAGACGCCAACAACTGGAACCGCGAGCACACCTGGCCGCAGAGCCACGGGGACTTCGGCACCAGCAACGGTCCCGGCACCGACGTACACCACCTTCGTCCGGAGGACGTCACCGTCAACTCCACCCGCGGCAGCAAGGACTTCGACCTGGGCGGGTCGGCGGTCTCGGAGTGCAGCGACTGCTGGACCGACTCCGACTCCTTCGAGCCACGCGACAGCGTCAAGGGCGACCTCGCCCGCGGCATCCTCTACATGGCCGTGCGCTACAACGGCGACGACGGCTTCGCCGACCTCGAGGTCAACAACTCCATCAACGGCTCGACCAACTACCTCGGCAAGGTCTGCGTACTGCTCAGCTGGCACACCGCCGACCCCGTCACCGCGGCCGAGCGCACACGCAACAACACCATCTACTCGACCTACCAGCGCAACCGAAACCCCTTCATCGATCACCCGGAGTACGCCGAGTCCATCTTCGGCGCCACCTGCTGACCCTCCCCGCCGAGTCGGCGCATCTGTCCCACGCAGAGGCGCCGACTCGGCGCGTCAGCCCCGCTCGAACGACCCGAGCCGGCGCGTCAGCCCCATACTGTCCACAGGCTTTTCCACAGGCCACCGAGGACCGCTGGCGGGATCCGGGGACGGCTCCCAGACTCTGGGACATGGACATCAACGAGATGCTGTTCAGCGGAAGCCTCGGAAGCAGCTTCCCGCTGCCGGCGACCGAGCCATTCACCTTCAGGATGGCCCGCGAAGCCGGGATCTCGCGGAGGCGGCTCGGCACGCTTCTCGAGACGGGCCTTGTGCGTCGCCCCATCAAGGGTGTGTATCTGGCCACAGAGGCGGGCGACTCCCTGGCCGTACGCGCTGCCTGCTTGAGACTGGTCGCACCCGCCGACTGCATCGTCGTCGACCGACATGCCGGCTGGCTCCTCGGAGCCGAGATGATCCTCGCCCCCGGCGAACACATCAGCCTTCGACCGCTCTCGTTCTTCCGCCCGTCCGGCCGCGGCCGCCTTCGCAACCACATCGCCAGCAGCGGGGAACGCGACGTGGCGGACAGCGAGACCGAGGAGATCGGCGGCCTGAGGGTCACCACCGCGCTACGTACGGCCTGGGATCTCGGTCGCGTCCGCTGGCCCGATGAGGCGATCGCCGGAGTCTCGATGATGCACCGGCTCGGCGCGTACGAGCCTGAGGAGTTCATCGAAGGGATCGAGCAGTTCCGCGGTCAGCGATGGGTCACCACGCTTCGCGAAATCGGCCCGCTGGCTGACGGGCGGTTCGAGTCACCGCCCGAAGCGGTGCTGGGTCTGCACTGCCATCAAGCGCGGTTTCCCATGACGCCGCAGGTCGAGGTCTCCACCGCGACCGGAGAGTTCGTCGCCCGTCTCGATCTGGCCAACGAGGACCTCCTCGCAGCTGTCGAGTACGACGGCGCGGAATGGCACTCCTCCCCCGGCCAGCAGGTACGTGACCGGGAACGGCGCACGGAGGTGTGTCGAGAAGGCTGGCTGGTCGAGGCGTTCACGAAGAGCGATATCTTCACGCGGACCGGCACTGCAGACGTACGCATCCGGCAACTGCACAATCGGGCGCTCCGGCGGCGCGGTGGACGGCTGGCGAGCTGAACGGGACAGTTGCGCCGACTCGATCGCTTCACACGGGACTGACGAGCCGACTCGCGCTCCACGGGTGGGACAGATGCGCCGAGTCGGCGCCTCTGCTTGGAGCAGATGCGCCGACTCGGCGGGGGTTCAGAAGATGATCTCGCCGGATTTGCGGCGGGAGCGGAGGAGAGCGATTGCCTCCTCCAGGATGTCCTCGGCCTCGGCGTCGGAGCGGCGCTCCTTCACGTAGGCGAGGTGGGTCTTGTAGGGCTCGATCTTCGGCGCCGGGGGCGCGTTCTCCTCGTCCAGACCGGCTGGGAGCCCACACTTGGGGCAGTCCCAGGAGTCCGGCGGCGTCGCCTCGACGGCGAAGGTGATGACCGAGCGATGTGCGTTGGTGCAGAAGTAGGTGACGGCCTTCCGCGGCGCTGCCTCGCCGCGCTCCGCCTCACCCATCGGCCCAGCACCGACTCGGGAGCCCCGAATCGCGTTCCCTCCACCTGCCATGGTGCTGCGGTGTCCTCTCTCAACTTAAAGTTCGCAGCCCCGAGAGGCCACTTTGGGGGAATCGGACGGCAAAATCTCCGTCCAGCGTCGATGAGTTTAGACGCTATCGCGCGTGCGCTGAAGGGGAATGTTTCAGTAGGCCATCAGCAGGCCGAGCGCGATCACACAGGCGAACCAGATGACACCGATGCCGATGGTGAGCCGGTCGAGGTTGCGCTCGACGACCGACGATCCACCCAGCGAGCTCGAGACACCGCCACCGAACATGTCGGAGAGTCCGCCACCGCGGCCCTTGTGAAGCAGCACGAGCAGGATCATCAGCGCACTCGCGATGACCAGGATGATGGTGAAGAGAAGTTCCACGTCTGAAATCCTATCTGGAGAGCCCGAAACCTACAGCACTGGCCTAGAGGACCGGCAGGTCGTAGTAGCGCGAGATGGCCGCGAAGTCCTCGACCGAGAGACTCGCCCCGCCGACCAGCGCCCCGTCGACGTCGGCCTCCTGCATCAGCGCGGCCACGTTGTTGGGCTTTACCGAGCCGCCGTAGAGGATGCGTACGCCATCGGCGATCTCCGCGCCGTAGCTCTTCTCGAGCTGGTCCCGGATGCCGGCGCAGACCTCCTGAGCGTCCTGCGCGGTGGCGGTCTCCCCCGTGCCGATCGCCCAGACCGGCTCGTAGGCGATCACGACCTGGCCGACCTCGGCGTCGGTGAGCCCGGCCAGCGAACCCTCGACCTGGGCGGTGCAGTGGTCGAGGTGGTTGCCGGCCTGGCGGACCTCGAGGCCCTCGCCGACGCAGACGATCGGGATCATGTTGTGCTTGAGCGCGATCTTGGCCTTGAGCGCGACGATCTCGTCGGTCTCGCCGTAGTGCTCACGACGCTCGGAGTGACCCACGATCACGTAGGAGCAGCCGAGCTTGGCCAGCATCGCGGCCGAGACTTCACCGGTGTAGGCGCCGGACTCCTGGGTGGAGACGTTCTGGGCACCGTAGGTGATGCGCATCTTGTCGCCGTCGACCAGCGTCTGCACCGAACGGATGTCGGTGAACGGCGGGAAGACCGCCACCTCCACGGCGGCGAAGTCGTGGCGCTTGTCGGAGAGCGTCCAGGCGAGCTTCTGGACCAGGACCACCGCTTCTTGGTGGTTGAGGTTCATCTTCCAGTTGCCGGCGATGAGCGGGGTGCGGCCCGTGGCCGGCTTCTTGGCCGCCATCAGCCCAGTCCTCCGACCACGGTCGCCTCGTCCAGCACGGCGACGCCCGGAAGGGTCTTGCCCTCCAGATACTCGAGCGAGGCACCGCCGCCGGTCGAGATGTGGCCGAACTGGTCATCGGCGAAGCCGAGCTGGCGGATCGCGGCGGCGGAGTCGCCACCACCGACGACCGAGAGGCCGTCGATCGTGGTGAGCGCCTGGGCGACCGCGCGGGTGCCCTCGGCGAAGGAAGCCTGCTCGAAGACGCCCATCGGGCCGTTCCAGAAGACCGTCTTGGCACCCTCGAGCGCAGCGGCGTAGGTCTGGGCCGACTCCGGGCCGATGTCGAGCCCGAGCGAGTCGGCCGGGATCGCGTTGGCCGCCACCACACGGGCGGAGGCCTCGTCACCGAAGGAGTCGGCGACCACGACGTCGGTCGGCAGCAGGATCTCGACGCCGATCTCCTCGGCGCGCTCGAGGTAGCCGAGCACGGTGAGGATCTGGTCCTCCTCGAGCAGCGACTGGCCGACCTCGTAGCCCTGGGCCTTGAGGAAGGTGAAGACCATGCCGCCCCCGATGAGCAGCTTGTCCGCCTTGCCGAGCAGGTTGTCGATCACGCCCAGCTTGTCGGAGACCTTCGAGCCGCCGAGGACGACCACGTAGGGGCGCTCGGGGGTCTCGGTGAGCCGCTTGAGAACCTCGATCTCGGTGGCCACCAGGCCGCCCTGCGCGCTCGGAAGCAGCTTGGCGACGTCGTAGACGGAGGCCTGCTTGCGGTGGACCACGCCGAAGCCGTCGGAGACGAAGGCGTCGGCCAGGGCGGCGAGCTCGGCGGCGAAGGTGGCCCGCTCGATGTCGTCCTTGCTCGTCTCACCGGCGTTGAAGCGTACGTTCTCCAGCAGCGCGACCTGACCGTCGGCGAGCCCGCCGACGACCGAGCTGGCGGAGTCGCCGACGGTGTCGGTCGCGAAGGCGACCTCGGCACCGAGCAGCTCACCGAGGCGGGTCGCCACGGGCGCCAGCGAGTAGGCCGGGTCGGGCTCTCCCTTCGGCCGACCGAGGTGGGCGACCACCACGACCTTGGCGCCGGCGTCGGCCAGCGCCTTGATCGTGGGCACCGAGGCACGGATGCGACCGTCGTCGGTGATCGTCGTGCCTTCCAACGGGACGTTGAGGTCGGAGCGCACGAGAACTCGCTTGCCCGCGACACCCTGCTCGATGAGCTGCGTGAGATTCAGAGACATAACGGGCTAGACCCTAACCTGTGAGGCAGGTCGTTGGGTCACAGGCTCGCGCCAACGTACGCCACCAGGTCACCGAGCCGGTTGGAGTAGCCCCACTCGTTGTCGTACCACGCTGCCACCTTGACCTGGTTGCCGATCACCTTGGTCAGCGGGGCGTCGAAGATCGAGGACGCCGGGTTGGTGACGATGTCGGAGGAGACGATCGGGTCGGTCGAGTAGACGAGGTACTTCCCGTCCGCGGCCTTCTCCATGATCGAGTTGATCTCCTCGACCGAGGTCTCGCGCGAGGCCTCGAAGGAGAGGTCGACGATCGAGCCGGTCGGCACCGGCACGCGCAGGGCGTAGCCGTCGAGCTTGCCCTTCAGCTCCGGCAGCACCAGACCGATCGCCTTGGCGGCGCCGGTCGAGGTGGGCACGACGTTGAGAGCGGCCGCGCGGGCGCGGCGCATGTCCTTGTGGATGTTGTCCTGAAGGTTCTGGTCGGCGGTGTAGGCGTGGACCGTGGTCATCAAGCCCTGGTTGATGCCGACGCCGTCGTTGAGCGCCTTCGCCAGCGGCGCGAGGCAGTTGGTCGTGCAGGAGGCGTTGGAGATCACCGTGTGGACCTCGGGGTCGTAGACCGACTCGTTGACGCCCATCACGATGGTGGCGTCCTCGTTCTTCGCCGGCGCGGAGATGATCACCTTCTTCGCACCGCCGGAGTCGATGTGGGCGCGTGCCTTGGTCGCGTCGGTGAAGAACCCGGTCGACTCGATCACGACGTCGACGTCGAGGTCCTTCCAGGGGATGTTGGCCGGGTCGCGCTCGGCGTACGCCTTGATCTCCTTGCCGTCGACGACGATCGCGTCCTCGGTGGCGGACACGTCGGCGCCGAGCGGGCCGAGGATCGAGTCGAACTTCAGCAGCGTCGCGAGGGTCGTGTTGTCGCTGAGGTCGTTCACCCCGACGATCTCGATGTCGAGGTCGGAGGCGCGCACCGCGCGGAAGAAGTTGCGGCCGATCCGGCCGAATCCGTTGATGCCTACTCGAACTGTCACGTGGACTCCTGGTTCGCGTCGAAAAGATTGTGCGCGGGATCACCCGCTGACGCCGACACTACCCAGCGCCTCTGAACAGCGGGAGACTGGGTTGGATCGTTCCAAAAGACGGACGAGTAGCAAACGGCCCGAGCCCCTCGATCAGTCGAGGGGCTCGGGCCGGTTCTCAGGTTGTGGATGCTGCTCTCAGGCGTCCTCGGCGAGCATCTCCGCGGTCAGCGACGCCTCCGTGTCAGGGATGCCGAGCTCCTCGGCCCGCTTGTCGGCCATGGCCAGCAGGCGGCGGATGCGGCCGGCGATCGCGTCCTTGGTCAGCACCGGGTCGTGGAGCTGTCCGAGCTCCTCGAGCGAGGCCTGCTTGTGCTCGAGACGGAGCTTGCCGGCCTGGCGCAGGTGGTCGGGGATGTCCTCGCCGAGGATCTCCAGGGCGCGCTCGACGCGGGCGCCGGCGGCGACCGCGGCACGGGCCGAGCGGCGCAGGTTGGCGTCGTCGAAGTTGGCGAGCCGGTTGGCGGTGGCACGCACCTCGCGGCGCATCCGGCGCTCCTCCCAGGCCATCAGCGACTCGTGGGCGCCCAGGCGGGTGAGCAGCTGGCCGATCGCGTCACCGTCGCGGATGACCACGCGGTCCACGCCGCGTACCTCCCTCGGCTTCGCCGAGATGCCGATACGACGGGCGACGCCGACGAGGGCGAGAGCCGACTCCGAGCCCGGGCAGGTCACCTCCATCGAGGAGGAGCGGCCCGGCTCGGTGAGCGAGCCGTGGGCCAGGAAGGCACCGCGCCAGGCGGCCACCGCGTCGCAAGCTCCGCCCGAGACGACGGCAGGCGGAAGACCCCGCACCGGCCGGCCACGCTGGTCGAGAAGGCCGGTCTGACGCGCCAGCGCCTCACCGTCCTTGACCACGCGCACGATGTAGCGGCTGCCCTTACGGAGTCCGCTCGCCTGGATGAGAGCCACCTCTGCCTCGTGACCGAAGACGTCGGCGATGTCTCGCTTCAATCTCCTGGCGGCCAGACCGGTGTCGAGCTCAGCCTCGACCACGATCCTGCCTGCCACGATGTGGATCCCCCCAGCGAACCTCAACGTCGAGGCAACCTCTGCCTTCCGGCAGCATGTCTTGGTGATCTGAGTGGAGGCCAGCTCGGCCTTCACCTGTCCCGTCATCGCCATGCCGGAGAGTCTTTCATTGATGTCAACGACCCTCGAATCGGTTCCACGTCAGAGCGCTCTGTGTGGGGCAGAGCGAGGCTTGCAGTGAGAGGAACGGCGCCGGCCGGGCATGACGCGATGAGCACGCCGATCTCTCGTCGGCGAGAGTGGATACCGGCGACGTCGGGCGGCGAAATCACCGTTCCAGCGGCCAGCCCTGACCGCATGTCCTAGCGTGCGTCATCGTGGCTCAACCCTCTATCGACCCCCGCGACCCGGATTCGCGCCTGCTGTGGATCTTCGTCCTCAGTCTGTGCTGTACGCCCGGCCCGTTCGGCGCACTCACCTCGGTGGAGTCCAGGGACGCTGGTGTAGACGACTTGGTCTTCTTCGTCGGAATCGAGTGCCTCGTGCTCGCCGGCCTCGTGGCGGGAGTCGTAAAGATCGCTCGTACGCCGGTGTACCCGCCTGATCGCTGGGCCGCGAGCGCATATCTGGTCCTGGGCGTGATCCTTGCCTGCATGGGAGGCGGAGGAATCGTCGAGGGGGCGCCGTACATCGAGACAAAGACAGGCACTTCAGACTGGGGATATCGCGTCGACGGCGTCATCCATGCCGCCCTCGGCACAGCGCTTCTGTGCCTCTTCATTCGTGAGCTCCGTCAACGTCGCCGCGCTCGCTTGGACCTGGAGAACTCGCCCACCTGACACGTCGCGCCGACGAGTACGTGCCCGTCGAATCGCTGATCGCGGTCCTCGCCGCAACGTTCGAGCGCTAACCCGCCCCGATCACCCTCGCGTACGCAGCGGCAAGCCGCTCCGGGTCGTGGCGAGGAGTCCCGTCGCCGACCGCGACGTCGGCGACCTCGACCTGCGCACCGCACTTCTCGGCCACCCGCGACAGGTCGTCGAGACCGTCGAGTGAGGAGTCGACGAGGACGGTGTGGATGCGGAGGTCAGGGGCGTGGTCGAGGAGGACCGAGAGGTGCTCGGCGGGGCCGAACCCGGTCGTCTCCCCCGGCTGCTCGCCGAGGTTGAGCACGACGACGATCTTCGCGGAGGTGGCGACCAGGGCCTCGCGCAAGGCCCGGACCATCAGGTGCGGCAGGACCGAGGTGAACCAGGACCCCGGCCCCAGGAACACCCACTCCGCGTCCTGGATCGCCTTGACCGCGTCGGGTGCGGCGGGAGGGTTGTCCGGGATCAGCCTGATCGACTCGATGATCCCGTCGGTGCTGGCGACCTCGACCTGGCCCTGCACCGACGTGAGGGCCTCGGGAGATCCGGGCACCAGGCCGCGTACGTCGGCGACGATGTCCATCGGCACCAGCGCCATCGGCAGCACCCGGCCCTTGGCGCCCAGCAGGCGGCCGACCCAGTCGAGGGCCTCGACGTGGTCGCCGAGCTGCTCCCACAGGCCCACGATCAGCAGGTTGCCGAGGTTGTGGCCGCGCATCTCGCCCTCGCCGGCGAAGCGGTGCTGCAGCACCTGCGCCCAGGTGTCGTCCCAGCGGTCCGCGCCGCACAGCGCGGCGAGCGCCATCCGCAGGTCGCCCGGCGGGAGCACGCCGAACTCCCGTCGGAGCCGGCCGCTGGAGCCGCCGTTGTCGGCGACCGTCACGATCGCGGTGAGCTGGTCGACGGTCAGGTCGTCGACCAGCAGCCGCAGCGCGCTCAACGACGCATGCAGTCCGTGCCCTCCCCCCAGGGCGACGACGGCCTGGGCATCTGCCCCGGGTCGGTCGGCCCCGGCCACTCTCACTCCCGCCCGAGGTCTCGGTGGATCGCCTTCGCATCCAGGCCGGCATCTCGCAGCCGCCTGGAGATCTCCTCCGCCATCGCCACGCTGCGGTGCTTGCCGCCCGTGCACCCGATCGCCACGCGCATGAACCTCTTTCCTTCGTGGAGGTAGCCCTTGGTCACTCCGATGAGCACCGGAACATACCCGCTCAGGAACTCCTCCGCACCAGGGCGCGAGTAGACGTAGGCGGCGACGTCGGGGTTGTCACGTCCGTTGCCGTCCTTCAGCTCCGGCACCCAGTGCGGGTTGGGCAGGAACCGCATGTCGGCCATGAAGTCGGCGTCGACCGGGATCCCGTACTTGAACCCGAAGCTCACCACCGACACCTTCAGGGTGGTTCGCTCCGGGGTGCCGAACGCCTCCGCGATCCTCGCGGTGAGCTGGTGCACGTTGAGCTGGGTCGTGTCGATCACGAGGTCGGCGGCGCCACGCAGGTTGGCCAGCACCACCCGCTCCCGCTCGAGCGCATCCAGCAGCCGCTCGTTGCCCCGCTGCATCGGGTGCGGCCGCCGCGCGGCCTCCTGCCGGCGTACCAGGGTGTCGTCGGCGGCGTCGAGGAAGACCAGGGTCGTACGCCGCCCGGTGGCTCCCTTCGCCACGATCTCCTCGAGCTCGGCGAAGAAGGACCCCGAACGTACGTCGGTCACGACCGCCACCGGCTGCTCCGGGCCGCGGGCCGCGTCGACCCGCTCGACCACCTGCGGGAGCAGGCTCGGCGGCAGGTTGTCGACGACGTAGTAGCCGAGGTCCTCCAACTCCTTGGCGGCGGTGCTCCGCCCAGCACCGGTCATGCCGGTGATGACGACGACCTCCCCCTTGTGCATGACCTACTCCTCGATGATCTCGCCGGTGGTGACGTTGATGGCGCTAACCTTGCCATTCTTCGCGGTCTGCTCCACAGCGGTCTTGATCGCTGTCGCGGTGCCGGGGCCGATGCCGGGCACCTGAGCGATCTCCTCGACGGTTGCGGCACGGAGCTTCTTCAGCGAGCCGAAGTGCTTCATCAGCGTCTTGCGGCGCACCTCACCGAGGCCGGGTACGTCGTCGAGCAGGCTCTCCACCATGGACTTCGACCGACGCCCGCGGTGGTGGGTGATGGCGAACCGGTGCGCCTCGTCGCGGACCCGCTGCAGCAGGTAGAGACCCTCGGAGCTGCGCGGCAGGATCACCGGGTCCTCCTCGTCGGGGACCCAGACCTCCTCCAGCCGCTTGGCCAGGCCGACGACCGGGATGTCGTCGATGCCGAGCTCGGCCAGGGCGCGCTGCGCGGCCGCCACCTGGGGCGCGCCTCCGTCGACGACGACCAGGCCCGGGGCGTAGGCGAACTTGCGGGGCCGGCCGGTCTCCGGGTCGACCAGCATCGGACCGCTGGCCCCCTCGACCTCGGTCGAGACGATCGACGTCGATTGCTCGTCGAGAAGTCGCTTGAACCGCCGGGTGATCACCTCGTGCATCGCCTTGACGTCGTCGGAGCCGTCCTGGCCCTTGATGATGAAGCGCCGGTATTCCGACTTGCGAGCCAGGCCGTCCTCGAAGACCACCATGCTGGCCACGATCTCGGTGCCCTGCAGGTGGGAGATGTCGTAGCACTCGATCCGGAGCGGAACCTCGTCGAGCTCGAGCGCCTCCTGGATCTCCTCGAGCGCCCGGTTGCGGATGGTCAGATCGCTGGCGCGCTTGGTCTTGTGGAGCGCGAGGGCCTGCTTGGCGTTGTTGGCGACGGTCTCCTGGAGCGTCTTCTTGTCGCCGCGCTGCGGGACCCGGATCCTGACCTTCGCCTTCCGTACGTCCGAGAGCAGGTCCTCGAAGGTCTCGTGGTCGGGCGGGAGCGCCGGGACGAGGATCTCGCGCGGGATCGCCTCTGCGTCCTCGCCGGCGTAGAGCTGGAGCAGGAAGTGCTCGACCAGGCCGGCGGTGTCGGCGTCGTCCATCCGGTCCGCGACCCAGCCGCGCTGGCCCTTGATTCGGCCGCCGCGTACATAGAAGATCTGCACGCCGACCTCGAGCGGGTCCTCGGCCAGGGCGATCACGTCGGCGTCGGCACCGTCGCCGAGCACCACCGCCTGCTTCTCCAGGGCCCGCTGCATCGCGGCGAGATCGTCACGCAGCCGCGCGGCCTTCTCGAAGTCGAGGGCCTCGGACGCGGCGTACATCTCCTTCTCGATCCGCTTGGTGAAGGTCGCGGTGTGGCCGGCCATGAAGTCGCAGAAGTCGTCGACGATCTCGCGGTGCTCCTCGGCGGAGATGTTGCCGACGCACGGGGCGGTGCACTTGTCTATGTAGCCGAGAAGGCAGGGACGGCCGATCTGCTGCGAGCGCTTGAAGACGCCGTTGCTGCACGAGCGCATCGGGAAGACCCGCAGCAGGATGTCGACGGTCTCGCGGATCGCCCAGGCGTGCCCGTAGGGGCCGAAGTATCTGGTGCCCTTGCGCTTGGCCCCGCGCCCGACCATGACCCGCGGGAACTCTTCGGAGACGGTGACCGCGAGCCAGGGGTAGGACTTGTCGTCGCGGTACTTGACGTTGAACCGCGGGTCGAACTCCTTGATCCAGGTGTATTCGAGCTGGAGCGCCTCGATGTCGTTGTTGACCGTCGTCCACTCGACGCTGGCCGCGGTGGTCACCATCGTGGCCGTGCGCGGGTGGAGACTGGGGATCGGCTGGAAGTAGTTCGCGAGCCGTTGACGCAGGTTGATCGCCTTGCCGACGTAGATCACCCGCCCCTTGGGATCGCGGAACCGGTAGACCCCTGGCTGGGTCGGGATGCTCCCAGCTTTCGGGCGATAGCTCTGCGGATCGGGCACGTCCGCCAGCCTATCGGCGAGCACCGACAGGCTGGCGGTACGTGGACGTGCCCGGGTCGGCTAGCCCAGCAGCTCCACCTCCGAGAGCGTGATCGGCTCGCCGGACGTCCCGGTGAACTCGATCCGGATCCGGTTGAACCTCGACTCCGACTCGAGCTTGAACGGCCGGGTGGCCTGCTGCCAGGCGAACTCCTCACCCGAGCGCCGGTCGAGGACCTTCCAGTCGGTGCCGTCGTTCGACCCCTTGACGACCCAGCCGCTCGGCGAGCGGCCGTCGGCGCCGTTGGTGAGGGTGTAGAACGACACTGGCACCTTGCTCCCGGAGAACCGGTACTCGACCCAACCGTCGCCGGCCACGGTCGTCTGCGTCCCGGAGTCGTTGTCCACCAGTCTCTCGCCGTCGTTGCCGCTGGCCGAGACCGTGCCCTTGCCCGCACCCGACTTGTCGGCGATCGGCGTGGCCGGCTCCGAGCCGGTGGTCAGCGAGGGCGGGACGGCGCTGGGCGAGGTGCCCCAGCGCGACGGCTTCGAGCCCATGTCGAACTCGATGGTGCCGCCGTCGGCGAGCTCCTGGTGGGAGACGTACGTCTTGTCCCAGGTCTTGCCGTCGATCGTGACGCCCTGGACGTAGATGTTCTCGTTGCTGTTCTTCGGTGCCTTGATCACCAGGTCCTTGCCGCCCTCGAGGTGGAGGGTGGCCTTGGTGAACTGCGGCGAGCCGAGCACGAGGTTCTCGCTGCCCATCTGGAGCGGGTAGAGGCCCAGGGCGGCGAAGAGGTACCACGCCGAGGTCTCGCCGTTGTCCTCGTCGCCGGCGTAGCCCTGCCCGATCTCGGAGCCGGTGTACATCCGGCGCAGGGTCTCGCGGACGATCTCCTGCGTCTTCCAGGGCTGCCCGGTGTAGCTGTACATCCACGGGATGTGGTGGCTGACCTGGTTGGAGAAGCCCCACTGCCCCATGCGTACGTCACGGGCCTCACGGATCTCGTGGATGATGCCGCCGTAGGAGCCCGGGTACTCCCCCGTCTCCGGCGTGGAGAAGAAGGTGTCCAGCTTCTTGGCGAGCCCGCCGCGACCGCCGTAGAGGTTGGCCAGGCCCTGGCCGTCCTGCGGGGTGTGGAACGCGAAGTTCCACCCGTTGGTCTCGGTGTAGTCGTGGTCGCTCCCCCAGATCAGCGGGTTGTAGTCGGCCGGCGACTTCTTGAACGTGCCGTCGGCGTTGCGACCCTGGAAGAAGCCCACCTTGGTGTCGAAGGTGTTGACGTAGTTGCGGGCGCGGCCGAGGAAGTACTCCGACTCCTCCCGCAGCCGCTTGCGCTCGGCCGAGGAGATCCCGTCGCGCTCGGCGAGCTTCGCGGCCATGTTCCCGATGCCGTAGTCGTTGATGTAGCCCTCGAGCCCCCAGGAGACGCCCTCGCTCACGGCCGCGGGCGTGTAGCCGAGGAACACCGAGGTCTGCATGCCCTTGCGGCCGACGTTGGAGTTGGTCGCGGAGCCCGGCGGACGGACCGTGGCGTTCTTCACGGCGGCCGCGTAGGCGGCCTCGGCGTCGATCCCCTCCACTCCCTTGACGTACGCGTCGGCGAAGGAGACGTCCGAGCTGGTGCCGGTCATCAGGTTGGCGTAGCCCGGCGAGGACCAGCGCGAGATCCAGCCGTTGTCCTTGTACTGCTGCACGAAGCCGTTGACCATCTCGGCCGCCTGACTCGGCTCCAGGAGCGAGTAGGCCGCCCAGGTGGTGCGGTAGGTGTCCCAGAAGCCGTTGTTCACATAGACCTTGCCGTCCTTGATCTCGGCCCCGGTGTGGGTGGGCGTCGTGCCCGGCGGGTTGGTCTCACCGGAGGTGGACTGCACGGCGTGCTTCCAGACCGGCTCGTCCTCGGTGCCGGTGTTCTCATGCCCCGAGTTCGGGTAGAGGAAGAGCCGGGCGAGGTTGGAGTAGACGGTCGTCTTCTGGTCCTCGGTCGCACCCTGGATGTCGAGCACGTCGAGCTTGTCCTGCCACAGCGCCTTCGCCTTCTCCTTGACCGTGTCGAAGGAGTCGTCGCCGACCTCGAGCTCGAGGTTGCGCTTGGCCTGGTCGATGCCGATCAGGCTCGTGGCGATGCGCATCGTCACGGTCCGGTCCGCGCCGGCGTCGAACGCGAGATGGCCCTGTACGTTCGGGCGCTCGCCGGTGGCGTACTTGCCGCCGCCGGTGACCGGCTGGTCGAAGGTCGCGTAGACGTACATCCGGGTCGCGCCGTTGGACAGGCCGCTGCGGGTGTCGGTGAATCCGGTCAGCGTCCCGGCCTCCGGGTCGAGGGTCAGCCCACCGTCGTTGTTGACGTTGTCGAACACCAGCCGGGCGGAGTCGCCGGGGTAGGTGAACCGGAAGACGGCCGCATGGTCGGTCGGTGCGATCTCGGCGCTCTGCCCGTTGTCGAAGCCGACCTTGTAGTAGTGAGGACGCGCGGTCTCGTTCTCGTGCTCGAAGGTGAGCTCACGCGCGTTGCGGCCCGGGTCGGGGATGCCCTCGGCGGCCGACGGCATCACCTGGAAGGTCTGCCGGTCACCCATCCACGGGCTGGTCTCATGGCTCAGCGTCAGCGCCTGCAGGCTGGTCCGGTTCTGAGCGTCGTTGTCCTGGTGGTAGCGGTAGAACCAGGACAGCGAGCCGGCGTTGGTCATCGGCGCCCAGAAGTTGAAGCCGTGCGGGACCGCGGTCGCGGGGATGTTGTTGCCCCGCGAGAAGCTGCCGCTGGACTGGGTGCCACGCGTGGTGACGGCGTAGTCGACGCGGCTGGTGCCCTCCGGCTCCTCCGGGGACGCGGTGATCTCGATGTCGTCGTACCAGCCGCGGAACTTCGTCGGGCCGCTCGGGGCGTCGACGGCGACCAGGATCCGATCGATCGTCCTGCCCGCGGCGACCTCGCCGATGACGGAGGTCTTCTTGTTCCACTGGTTGGTGTAGAGCGACTTCGACTCGCCCTGGCCCTGCGGGGACAGTACGTAGCCCTGCTCGTCGAGCGCGCCGAGCTCCGAGAGCAGGGTCCCGTCGGTGAAGGCCAAGTCGACCGCCGTGTAGGTGCTCGGGTAGCTCAGGTCGCCCTCGATGAACTCCGGGAAGACCAGGTAGGACAGCTCGGTCTCGTCGCCGACCGGGATGTCGACGTCGAAGACGCGGTTGTAGGAGTGGCCCTTGTCGGCGGTGATCTTGCCGGCGTACTCGAAGGCGTGCACCCCGGTGAAGCCGACCTTCGACTTCGCGGCGTACGCCGAGGCCGGACCGTCGTCGGGGTGGCTCGTCATGTTCTTCAG
The DNA here is from genome assembly GCF_040302125.1 of Nocardioides sp. NPDC127514. Taxonomy (NCBI): domain Bacteria; kingdom Bacillati; phylum Actinomycetota; class Actinomycetes; order Propionibacteriales; family Nocardioidaceae; genus Nocardioides; species Nocardioides sp. NPDC127514. The sequence goes on from NZ_JBEORF010000016.1 coordinate 88,486, forward strand.
CGGCGGCGGGGGCTCGGAGCCGTCGGAGAGCTGCCACTCGGCGAGCTGGATGATGCCGCCGCTCTGGTTGGCGGAGATGTCGATGCGGTAGTGGGAGTACGCCTGCGGTGAGGCGATCTCGAACTCACGGGTCTGGAAGCGCTCGTCCCAGGACTGGCCGGTCCGGGTGTCGACGGTCGTCCAGGTCTGGCCGTCGGTGGAGCCCTGGATCACCCAGTTCTTGGGGTCACGTTCGGCGGCGTCGTTGGCCGAGGTGAGGGCGTACCTGACGACGTTGACGGGCTGGTCGAGCTCGACCTGCACCCAGCCGGTGGTCGCGAAGGTGAGCCACTTGGTGTTGATGTCGCCGTCGACGAGCTCGGCGGCCCCCTCGCCCGAGCCGGAGTTCTCTCCGCTGGCGGTGACGCCGGTGATGTGCTCAGAGATGTCGCCGGGGATGCCGAAGGGGTCGGGTCCGGTGACGCCCGCGGTGCGCGGGTTGCCGTCGTCATCGGTGTCGACGAGGTCGGCCCAGCTGGGCTGCGGGTCGCCCTCCTCGAAGGAGGTCGCCCAGTCGCCGCCCTCGGCGGCCTGCTGGGGGTCGGCGGTGTTGCTCCTCGGGGCCGAGGGCTCAGGTGCCTCCGGCGTCGCGAGCGCTGGTGCGGTGCCGCTCATCACGGCCATCAGCGTCGCCGTCGCGGCGATCATCGCGGCCAGGCGGGCCCGGCCTCTCGTTCTGCGTGGTACGTCCCAACGATGCATCGGTGTGATCTCCTTCACATGGGGGCCATCCCAGATGGAACCGTGACATGACAACGTTGTCAACGACGTTTCCGAAGGATTTACGCGTGCACTCTGTGGATCCCTCGCGATTTGTGCCGACACACGGGAAGAATCAAGACATCGTTGTCGCGCTCGGATCGACGTCTACGCTGAGCACGTGGCATCACCCTCGTCCGAGCAGACCCGTCAGCAGCGCCGCCCGACCATGAAGGACGTCGCGGCGTCGGCCGGGGTGAGCCTGAAGACCGTCTCGCGGGTGGTCAACGGCGAGTCGAACGTCAACGACGACCTACGCGCGGCCGTGCTCGAGTCGATCGCGGCGCTCGGCTTCCGACGCAACGCCAGCGCCCGCGATCTCCGGCAGGGACGGTCGGGCACCGTCGGGCTGCTGCTCGAGGACGTAGCCGACCCGTTCTACTCGATCCTGTCCCGCGCGGTCGAGGAGGTCGCCCGGGAGCACGGGACGATGGTCTTCGCCGGGTCCTCGGCCGAGGACGCCGACCGAGAGCGCGAGCTCGCTCTCGCGTTCTGCGAGCGACGCGTCGACGGGCTGATCGTCGTGCCGGCCGGCACCAGCCACTCCTACCTCCTCCCCGAGATGCGGGCCGGCATCCCGGTGGTGTTCGTCGACCGGCCGCCCGGGGACATCGAGGCCGACATGATCCTCACCGACAACCGCGGTGGCAGCCGGCGCGGCGTCGACCATCTGCTCTCCCACGGACATCGCCGCATCGGCTTCATCGGCGACGCGCCGGAGATCTACACCGCGGGCGAGCGCCTGCGCGGCTACCGCGAGGCGCTCGAGGCCGCCGGGATCCCCTTCTCCGAGGATCTCGTCACGCAGGCGCCGCCGTCGCCCGCGTCGACCGCCGACGCACTGGACCGGCTGCTCGACGGACCGTCACCGGCGACGGCGCTGTTGTGCGGCAACAGCCGCACCACCGTGAGCGTGCTCCGAGAGCTCGCCCGGCGCTCCACGCGACTGGCCCTGGTCGGGTTCGACGACGTCGAGCTCGGTGATCTCCTCCAGCCGGGACTCACCGTCGTCGCCCAGGATCCCGGGGCGATGGGCGCGGCCGCCGCGCGACTCCTCTTCCAGCGCATCGCCGGCGACACCGCAGGCCCACCCCAGACGGTCACCATCGGCGCCCGGCTGATCCCCCGGGGCTCCGGCGAGCTCCCGGCTCCCTGAGTCTGGGGAAATCTGCCGCGCCGGCCTGGGTTTTAAAGTCTAGTGGTCTAGTATGGTTATGTGCCTTGTCGTGACCGCTACGGATACGCGCTGACCACCAGTGACGAAGCTGCCCTGGCCTACTCCCAGGGGCTGCTCGACGTGCTTCGTCTACGGGACGGCGCCCTCGCCTCCTTCGCGGCCTCGATCGTCCTCGACCCGACATTCGCGCTCGGACACGCCGCGCTGGCACTGCTCGGCCACGAGATGTGCGCGCCCGTCGACGTCGGCGCCCGCCTGAAGCAGGCTCGGCTGCACGCCCGGCGGGCGACCGAACGCGAGCGCAGCCACGTACACGCGGTCGAGGCCCACATCGGCGGCAACCCGCGGCCACTGATCGACCACCTGGCGGCTTTCCCGCGAGACGCGCTGCTGCTCTCGACCGCGGTACCGACCATCGCCTTCGCCGGGGCCACCGAGGTGCCTGAGGAAGCGTGGGCGATCGTCGAACGCGCCAGGCCCGCCTACGGTGACGACTGGTGGTTCGCCGGCCTGCTCGCTTTCGTACGCCAGGAGCAGCGCCGCTTCGACGACGCGATGTCGCTCTCCTGTGCCTCGCTGGCGGTGGAGCCCGGTGCCGGCCACTCCGCCCATGCCCGCGCACACGCCCACTACGAGACCGGCGACCACGAGGCCGGTCTCACCTGGATGTCCTCGTGGGTGCTCGGCGACGGCGCACAGATCGACTCGCTCTCCCACTTCTCCTGGCACGCCGCGCTGCACGAGCTCTCGCTGGGCGACCTGGAAGCCGTACGCCGCCGCTACGAGACCCAGCTCCAGCCCGGCCATGCGCTGGGCTGCCGGGCGCTGGTCGACTCCGGCTCGCTGCTCTTCCGGTGGGCGCTCACACCGGGTGCTCACGACGTGCCCGACATCGCCGAGGTCGTACGCGTCACCGGCCGCGAAACGATGATCCGGCCCGCCACCCCGTTCCTGGCGATGCACACCGCGGTCACGCACCTCGCCACCGGTGACGCCGGTGCGCTCGACGAGCTGAGGTCGTGGGCCGCCGGGCACGTACATCCGACCATGGCCACGGTCGTCTCCCCGCTCGCCGAGGCGCTCGGGATGATGGCCCGCGACGAGAACTCGGCTGCCGCGGACCGGCTCGCCGTGCTCGCGCCGTCGATCCGCCGTCTCGGCGGCTCCGACGCGCAGCGGGAGATCATCGAGGAGGCCCGCATCGCCGCCCTGCTCCGCGCCGATCGCTGGGACGAGGCCCGGGTGCTGCTCGATGCCCGTCTCGACCGCCGCCGCTCTCCGCGCGACGAGCTGTGGCGAGCACAGGCGCTCGCACGCGCCTGATCGGCCCCGCCGAATCCTCAGTTGTGGGTGACGAAGGTCGACAATCGTCACCCACAACTCGCCACTCGGTGGGCCACAACTACAGATTCGCTCCCCACAGGTGAGGATTCGGCGGGGGTGGCTCAGCTGGGAACGATCTCGCCGTCGGTGACCTCGAAGGCGACCTCCTCCAGTGCACTCGTCGCCGGGCCCTGCGTCACCGAGCCGTCCTCGATCGAGAACCGGCTGCCGTGACACGGGCAGTCGATGGTGCCGCCGGCGACCTTCGTGACCGGGCAGCTCCGGTGGGTGCAGATCGCGGAGAAGACCTTGAACGTGCCCTCGGTCGGCTGCGTGGCCACCAGGTTGCGGTCGGCGACGATCACTCCCCCACCGACCGGGACCTCGCTGGTCGCGACCAGCGGGCCGCTGCCACCTGACCCGCCGTCACCCGAGGAACCGGTGTCGCCGTCACCGCTGCCGCATGCTGCCAGGAGAGGGACGCCGACCGCGGTCATCGCGGTGCCGGTGACGACCTTCCGCCGGGTGATTCGAGATTCACTCATGCCGCCCAGAATAGGCGCGCCGGCGACGCACGTCCCCTGCCGAGCGCAAACCTTCTGGCAAATCTCGATCTCGGGTCAGGACGCGCTGACCTTCTTCCGCGCCGCCGGTGTCTTCTTGGCCGGTGCCTTCTTGGCCGCCGTCTTCTTGGCCGCCGTCTTCTTGGCCGGCTCCGCCTTCGCCTTGACCGGCTTGTCCGGTGGCTGCTCGGCGGCCTTGCCGTCGAGCAGCGGGGCGAGGAAGCCGCCGGTGTGGCTGCCAGGGGTCGCGGCGACGGTCTCGGGCGTGCCCTCGGCGATCACCGTGCCGCCACGGTTGCCGCCCTCCGGACCCATGTCGATGATCCAGTCGGCGGTCTTGATGACGTCGAGGTTGTGCTCGATCACCAGCACCGTGTTGCCCTTGTCGACCAGCGAGGAGAGCACGCCGATGAGCTTGCGGATGTCCTCGAAGTGGAGGCCGGTGGTCGGCTCGTCGAGGACGTAGAGGGTCTTGCCGGTCGAGCGCTTCTGCAGCTCGGCGGAGAGCTTGACCCGCTGGGCCTCACCGCCCGACAGGGTGGTCGCGGGCTGTCCCAGCCGCACGTAGCCCAGGCCGACCTCGACCAGGGTCTTCATGTGGCGCGCGATCGCGGGCACGGCGGCGAAGAACTCCACCGCCTCCTCGATCGGCATGTCGAGCACCTCGGCGATCGACTTGCCCTTGTAGTGGACCTCGAGCGTCTCGCGGTTGTAGCGCGCGCCGTGGCAGACCTCGCACGGGACGTAGACGTCGGGCAGGAAGTTCATCTCGATCTTGATCGTGCCGTCACCCGAGCAGGCCTCGCAGCGGCCGCCCTTGACGTTGAACGAGAACCGGCCCTGCAGGTAGCCCCGCATCTTGGCCTCCGGGGTGGAGGCGAAGAGCTTGCGGATGTGGTCGAAGACGCCGGTGTAGGTGGCCGGGTTGGACCGCGGCGTACGCCCGATCGGGGACTGGTCGACGTGGATCACCTTGTCGACGTTGTCCAGGCCGGAGATCTTGGTGTGCCGGCCCGGAACGGTGCGGGCGCGGTAGAACTCCTTGGCCAGGGCGGTGTAGAGGATGTCGTTGACGAGCGTCGACTTGCCCGAGCCGGAGACGCCGGTGACCGCGAGGAAGAGCCCCAGCGGGAAGGTGACGTCGATGTCCTTGAGGTTGTTCTCCTTGGCACCGTGGACGGTCAGCTCGCGCCCGGCGGTGCGGGGGCGGCGTACGGCCGGGACGGCGATCTCGCGGCGGCCCGCCAGGTACTGACCGGTCACCGACTGCTCGTTGGCGAGCAGCTCCTTGACCGTGCCGGAGTGGATCACCTGGCCGCCGTGCTCACCGGCGCCGGGGCCGATGTCGACGACCCAGTCGGCGACCTTGATGGTGTCCTCGTCGTGCTCGACGACGATCAGGGTGTTGCCGAGCCGCTTGAGCCGCTCGAGGGTCTCGATCAGCCGGTGGTTGTCGCGCTGGTGGAGGCCGATGGAGGGCTCGTCGAGCACGTAGAGGACGCCGACCAGGCCGGACCCGATCTGGGTCGCCAGCCGGATCCGCTGGGCCTCACCGCCGGAGAGCGATCCCGAGGGCCGCTCCAGGGAGAGATAGTCGAGGCCGACGTCGAGGAGGAAGCGCAGCCGCGCCTGGATCTCCTTGAGGACCTGCTCGGCGATCTGCCGCTCCCGGCCGCTGAGCTCGACCTGGTCGAGCCACTCCGCGGCCTCGTTGATCGGCAGCGCGCACAGCTCGGCGATGTTGAGCCCGCCCTCGCTCCGCTCCCCCAGCGTCACCGAGGTCGAGACGGGCTTGAGCCGGGTGCCCTTGCAGGTCGGGCACGGCACCTGGCGCATGTAGCCCTCGAAGCGCTCCCGGGTGGTGTCGGACTCGGCCTCCTTGTGGCGGCGCTCCACCCAGCGGCGTACGCCCTCGAACTCGGCGTCGTAGGAACGGCGGCGGCCGTAGCGGTTGACCGAGACCACGTGCACCTTGCGTCCGTGACCGTCGAGGATCGCCTTCTGGCCGGCGGCCGGGATGTCGTCCCAGGGGGTGTCCAGGTCGAAGCCGAGCTCACCGCCGAGAGCCTCCAGGAGGCGCAGGAAGTATTCGGCGACGTGGGCCTGGGACCAGGGCTGCAGCGCGCCTTCGGCAAGGGTGGCTGCCGGGTTGGGGACGACCAGCTCGGGGTCGACCTCCATCCGCGTGCCGAGGCCGGTGCATGCCGGGCAGGCGCCGAAGGGCGAGTTGAACGAGAACGACCGCGGCTCGAGCTCGTCGGTGTCGAGCAGGTGGTCGTTGGGACACGACATCCGCTCGGAGAACTTCATCTGCTCGCCAGTGTCGACGAAGTCGAAGACGACCAGACCGCCGGCCAGCTCCAGCGCGGTCTCGACCGAGTCGGTCAGCCGCCGCTTGGAGGACTCCTTGACCGCGAGCCGGTCGATGACCACCTCGATGGTGTGCTTCTTCTGCTTCTCCAGCTTGGGCGGCGCGTCGAGCTGGTGGGTCTCGCCGTCGACCCGCACCCGGGAGTAGCCCTGCTGCTGCAGCTGGCTGAAGAGCTCGACGTACTCCCCCTTGCGGGCCCGGATCACCGGGCTCAGCACCTGGAAGCGGCGCCCCTCCTCCAGCGTGAGCACGTGGTCCACGATCTGCTGCGGCGTCTGCCGCTCGATCGGCGCGCCGCAGGTCGGGCAGTGCGGACGGCCCGCGCGCGCGTAGAGCAGACGCAGGTAGTCGTAGACCTCGGTGATGGTGCCGACCGTCGAGCGCGGGTTCTTCGAGGTCGACTTCTGGTCGATCGACACCGCCGGGGAGAGCCCCTCGATGAAGTCGACGTCGGGCTTGTCCATCTGACCGAGGAACTGTCGAGCGTACGCCGACAGCGACTCGACGTAGCGACGCTGGCCCTCCGCGAAGATGGTGTCGAACGCGAGGCTCGACTTCCCGCTTCCGGACAGGCCGGTGAACACGATCATCGAGTCCCGAGGCAGGTCGAGGGAGACATCCTTGAGGTTGTGCTCCCGGGCTCCCCGGATGATCAGCTGCTGCTCCGCCACGTTCTTTCCTCGTCCAGTGCTTATCGCATCGCGCTACTGCGTCGAACAGATGTTCGCATCATACGACGCTGGGAAGACTCCCAGACGGCACCCTCTCACGGAGCACCGACATTTTACTTCTGGTCGTGTCCGACGTGCTTGCATAGGCGTATGAGCGATGCCCCTACCACTTATACAGGCGCGGTGAAACCGGGCGGCCCGGCCGACGTACGCGAGCTCGGCCGGCTGACCGTCACGAAGGTCGCCGTCGACGCGCAGATGTCCAACAACTGCTATCTGCTGCGCTGCCGAGCCACCGGCGAGCAGCTCCTCGTCGACGCCGCGGCCGAGCCGGAGACCCTGCTCCCCCTCATCGGCGGCGAGCTGGCCACCGTCGTCACCACCCACCAGCACTGGGACCACCACCGAGCCCTGGCCGACGTGACCGCCGCAACCGGCGCCGCCACGCTCGCCGGCGAGCCCGATGCCGCCGCGATCACGGAGGCCACCGGCGTACCCATCTCTCGCCCGCTCACCCACGGAGACACGGTCGCGGTCGGCGACTGCACCCTCGAGGTCATCGCGCTGCGCGGGCACACGCCCGGGTCGGTCGCTCTCGTCTACCGCGACCCCGAGGGCACGCCCCACCTGTGGACCGGCGACAGCCTCTTCCCGGGCGGCGTCGGAAACACGCAGCAGGATCCCGTACGTTTCACCCAGCTGCTCGACGATGTCGAGGAGCGCGTCTTCGGCACCCTCCCCGACGAGACCTGGTTCTATCCCGGCCACGGCGACGACTCCACGCTCGGCGCCGAGCGTCCCCATCTGGCCGAGTGGCGCGAACGGGGATGGTGACTACGGCTCCGTAGTCGGGGTCGCGGTCTCCGTCGGCGTCGGATCCGTGGTCGGCTCGGCCGACTCGGTCGGCTCGGCGGTCGGCTCCGGCTCCGTCGTGAGCGTGGGCCTGGAGGTGGGAGTCGAGCCGCTGGTCTCGGCAGGCTCCTCCGGCTCACGCGACGCCGTCGGCCGGTCCGGGTCGCCGGCCGTGGAGGGTTCGGTCTCTCCCGGTTCGTACGTCGAACCGTCACGATCGTCCGCCGCGCCGTGCGGACGCGCCGAATAGCCGTCGGAGGGCTCCTCCGACGGCTCCGATCCGGGCGGCGGCAGCGGATCCACGTCGGGATAGACGTTCCCGACGTCCTCGTAACCCGTGACCGGGTCACGATCGGGTCGCTCAGCCTGCGCCAAGCCGGCGATGAGGACGACCACCCCGAGACCGGTGATGACCCCGCCGGTCAGGATGCCTGCCACGGCGACCTGCTTGCTCTGCAACTCGACTCCCTGTACCCGCCCCGCGCATGGTGTGGCGCACAGCGTAGGGCAGCGATGCCTCGAGCGTTACCCACCCGGGGGCATCGCGGCACCGCTCCACGGGAGCCTGGGTCACTCGCTGGGGGTCTCGCTCGGCGACTCGCTGGGCTCGCTCGGGGAGTCGGTCGGCTCGCTCGGCGACTCGCTGGGGTCGCTCGGCGACTCGCTGGGGTCGCTGGGGCTCTCGCTCGGCGACTGGCTGGGCTCGCTCGGCGACTCGGTCGGCCTGCCCGTCGGCCTCGGCTCCGACGGCACCTGAGTGGGTCGCGCCGGGAGCGGCGGCATGTAGCCGTCTGCCGACTCCTCGACCGACCGCGGGCTCGCCGGGACTGGCTCAGCCACCTCGGGAACCTCGCTCCCGGGACCCATCTGGCTGGAAGGACCAGCCTGCGACGGCGTCGAGGACGACTTCGACTTCTCCAGCGGTGCCACCGGCGAGATCAGGCTGACCCCGGACTCATCCGTGGCGTAGTGATGACCTGGCTCTTCAGCTCCGGCGTTGCCGACGATCAGGCCACCAATCCCGATGCTCGTCATGGCCAGCCCCGTTGCCATTCCAGCCAAGGCGATCTGCTTGCGATGCAACACGATTCCCCCGTGATACCAACGACTCGACAAGTTCTCTGGTCGTGCACAGTAGACCTACAAAGATCGAAACTGTGCGACCACTATCGGGGTGTCGGGACTCGCTGGCAAGTCCTTGTCATCTATCGTTCGACCGATATAACCCCTGGTAGGAGGTCTGTTCGCCCGGCGCGAACGCCCCGTTCCGCCCTCGTGTGCAGCGCTAGTGTGTTGCCATGGGCGAAGTGATCAGGTTTCCCGGCCATCCGCTGCCGGACCACGACAAACCGGCGCCGCTGTGGCGTGAGGCCGCCGGCCAGGTGATCCGCGAGGAGCGGTCCCGCCAGGAGCGCACCCTCGCCGACGTCGCCGGCGATGCCGGTGTCTCGACGCAGTATCTCTCCGAGATCGAGCGCGGCCGCAAGGAGCCGAGCTCCGAGGTGCTCGAGGCGGTCGGGGGCGCGCTGGGCCTCGGCCTCGTCGATCTCACCGAGCGGGTCACCCGCACGTTGCGCGCGGGCGCCCGCCCGTCCGGCCCGATGGCTCTCGCCGCCTGACCCGGCGGGCCAGGTCGACCCAGGTCGACCCAGGTCACACCGAAGCGAGCTTGCGGCTCTCCAGCACTGCGTCCACCAAGCCGTACGTCACCGCTTCTGTCGCGCCGAGGACGAGGTCGCGCTCGGTGTCGGCGTGGATCTGGTCGGTGTCGTGACCGGTGTGGCGCGCCAGCAGCGTGTCCATCTCGGCCCGCACCCGGCCGATCTCCTTCGCCGCGACCTGCAGGTCGGTGACATCGCCCCGCTGACCGTCCTGGCCCGGCTGCTGCAGCACGACCCGCGCGTGCGGGAGGATCGTACGCCGCCCCGGCTCCCCCGCGGCCAGCAGCACGGCCGCGGAGCCGGCGGCCTGGCCCACGCAGGTGGTCGCCACCGGAGAACGCAGGAACTGCATCGTGTCGTAGATGCCCAGCATCGCGGTGGGATCACCGCCCGGAGAGTTGAGATAGAGCTCGATCTGCCTGTCGGGCGCGTCCGACTCCAGGTGGATCAGCTGCGCGATGACCACGTTGGCGACCCCGTCGTCGATCGGCGTACCGAGGTAGACGATCCGGTCCGAGAGCAGGCGACTGTAGACATCGAGAGCCCGCTCGCCACGTGGGGTCTTCTCGATGACCGAGGGAATCGTGTACGAGCTCATCGGGCACCCCCAGCCGCGGAGAGACCGAAGGCGGCGCTGCGCTGCTGCACCGGCGTCACCGACTGCACGTCGTTGAGCACCTCGTCCACGAACCCGTACTCGCGCGCCTCCTCGGCGGTGAACCACCGGTCGCGCAGCGAGTCCTGGTCGATCTGCTCGACACTCTGGCCGGTGTGCTCGGCGGTGATCCGGAGCATCTGCTCGGTCATCCGCGCCAACCGCGCGGCCTGCACCTCGATGTCGGCCGCCGAGCCGCCGATCCCCGCCGACCCCTTGTGCAGCAGCACCTCGGTGTGCGGCAGGACGTAGCGCTTGCCCGGAGTGCCGGCAGTGAGCAGGAACTGCCCCATGCTGGCCGCCATCCCCATCCCCAGCGTGGAGACGTCGTTGGGGATCAGGTGCATCACGTCGTAGATCGCCATCCCGGCCGTCACCGAGCCGCCGGGCGAGTTGATGTAGAGGGAGATGTCGCGGTGCGGATCCTCGGCGCTGAGCAGGAGCAGCTGCGCGCAGATCCGGTTCGCGATCGCATCGTCCACCTCCTGGCCGAGCACGATGATCCTCTGGTTCTGCAGTCGTGCCGTGAGCTGCTCGTCGAGCGGCCCGGCCGCCACTGGTGTCTGAGTCATGCTGTCGAGCCTGACTCAGGCGTGAGCCGCGATCCAGCGATTCTGCCGGGAGCAGATCTGCCCTGAGCAGATCACCCGGTCGAGCCCCACAACAGCCGAGGCTGCGGCACACTCTCACCCGTGCTCGCCGATATCGAGGTCGTCCACGTCCTGGCCGCAGGACTGCTCGCGTACACCAGCTACGCCGCCGTGGTCGCGACGGTGACGGGAGTCAGGATGCGCAGGCTCGCTCGGGACTCCGGCCCCGACACCGCGTACGTCGCACTGTGTGCACGCCACGGCTGGACGTACGCGAGCCGTGACGAGAGCCTGCCGGCGAGATTCCAGATGATGCCGACGCAGATGGACTCCGCGGTCCCCGAGCCGAAGGCGGTCAACGTGGTCACCGGCACCTACGCCGGCCTGACGTTCCTCGCCTACGAGCACAGGTCGTTCGAGAGGGACCGCCTGGTCCAGGGGCTCTACCGCTACCGCACGGAGTCCCTCCATGTGGTCGGGTTCGACCTCGAGCACCTCCACCCGTGGCTGCACCTGCAGCCGAGGCGCCGCAGCGACAGCTTCGAGCGCGCGTACGCCGTGGAGACGACCCGTCCGTCGTTCTCCAGGGCCGTCCTCCACGACGAGATGCGCGATCACCTCCTCCGCAGCAGGGCCCGCTACCAGTTCGACGGGACGTGGCTGGTCATGGTCGTCGACGGGCCTGCACGGCCGGATGACCTCGAACCACGGCTGGCCGACCTGACCGCCTTCCTCGACCTCGTTCCCGATCACCTTCTGAACCGCTACTGACCGACCTCGTACGCTCTGCACGTGCGCTGCGTGATTCTCGACGACTATCAGGACGTGGCGAGGACGTACGCCGCCTGGGACTCTCTCGACGGGGTAGAGGTGACGTCGCTGACCGAGCACCTCGGGCCTGACGCCCTGGTCCGGGCGCTCGACGGTGCCGAGATCGTGGTGGCGATGCGGGAGCGTACGCCGTTCCCGGCCGCCGTGCTGGAACAGCTGCCCGACCTGAAGCTGCTGGTCACGACCGGGATGCGCAACGCCTCGATCGATCTCGCCGCGGCGGCCCGGCTGGGGATCACCGTGTGCGGCACGCCGTCGAGCCCGCATCCGCCGGTCGAGCTGACCTGGGCACTGATCCACGCGCTGACCCGCCACATCGTCACCGAGGCGACCGGGCAGACCTGGCAGCGGACCGTCGGGAGCGACCTCCACGGCCGCACCCTCGGCCTGCTCGGCCTCGGCAAGATCGGGGCCCGGGTCGCGGCCGTCGGGCAGGCGTTCGGGATGGACGTGATCGCCTGGAGCCCGCACCTCACGGCCGAACGCGCCGAACCGCTCGGGGTGCGCGCGGTCGACAAGGCCACCCTGTTCGAGACCAGCGACATCGTCTCGCTCCATCTTGTGCTCTCGGAGGCCACGCGACACATCGTCGGAGACGCCGATCTGGCCTCGATGAAGCCGACCGCCCACCTGGTCAACACCTCCCGCGCCGGGCTGGTCGACACCGACGCGCTCATCGCCCACCTCGGCTCCGGCACGATCGCCGGCGCGGGCCTGGACGTCTTCGACATCGAGCCGCTGCCCGCCGACGACGTGCTCCGCCACCTCCCGAACGTGGTCGCGACGCCACACCTCGGCTACGTCACCGAGGACAACTACCGCCGGTTCTACGGTGGCGCCGTCGAGGACATCGCCGCCTGGCTGGCCGGTGACCCGATCCGTACTCTCCTGCCGAAGGACCCTGATGCCTGACCCGATCCAGCTGGCCGCCGACCTGGCACCGACCGGGGTCCTGCGCGCCTCGATCAACCTCGGCAACCCGGTCCTCGCCCAGGGCACCCCCGAGGCGCCAAGCGGGGTCACCGTGGACATCGCCCGCGAGCTGGCGAGCCGGCTCGGCGTACCGGTCTCCTTCCAGTGCTTCGACGCCGCCCGCAAGTCCTTCGAAGCACTGCGGACCGGCGCCGCCGATGTCGCCTTCCTCGCGGTCGAGCCCGCGCGGGCCGCCGAGGTCGAGTTCACCGCGCCGTACGTCCTCATCGAGGGCGTCTACGCCGTCGCGGCCGACTCCCCGATCCGGACCGCGGACGACGTCGACCGCCCGGGCGTTCGGGTCGGCGTGAAGGAGGGCTCGGCCTACGACCTCTTCCTGACCCGCACGCTGGAGAACGCCGAGGTCGTACGCGGCACCGACGGGATCGACGCCTTCCGCGAGCTCGGGCTCGAGGTCGCCGCCGGGATCCGGCAGCCTCTCGGCCGGCATGTCGACGCCGACCCCGGTCTGCGGCTGGTCGAGCCGCGGTTCATGCAGATCCGCCAGGCCGTGGCGCTCGCGCGCGGGCATCGTCCTGCCACCGTGAGCTTCGTGCACGAGCTGGTCGAGGACCTGAAGTCGAGCGGACGGATCGCCGAGTCGCTGGTCACCTCGGGGCAGGACGCGTCGGTCGCTCCCTGATCACCGTGAGCTGCGCCGGACGTAGGGCGTCGTGGTGCCGACCTTCGCCAGCCCCGAGCGCTCCAGGATCGGCCGGGAGAACTCGGTGGAGTCGCTGTGGATGTAGCGCTTGCCCCGCGCGATGGCGGTGCGGGCGCGAGCGGCGGTGAGGGCGCGGTAGATGCCGCGGCCGCGCCACTTCTCCAGCGTCGCCCCGCCCCAGATGCCGGCGAACTCCGTGTCCGGCACCATGTCGATCCGGCCGGCACTGACGATCTCGCCGTCTGCCTCGGCGACCCACATCTCGCTCTCCCCCGCCGCGATGCCTCGCAGCTGGCTCTCGACCCGAGCCTCCGAGGCCGGTGAGCCGAAGACGCCGTCCTGCATGATGCTGGCGGCGCGTACGTCCTGCTCGCTGGTGATGGCACGCAGGCCGATCCCGTCCGGCAGGGGCACGTCGACGGCCAGAAGGGCAGCCTCGCCGACCATGATCGACTCCGGCTCGTCGGGCGCGAAGCCGTGCCGCAGCAGCGTGTCGTGCAGCCCCGGGGCGTGGTCGTGGCCGCGGGTCTTCCACTCGACCTCCTCGATCGCCGGGTCGGCATCGAAGTGCGCCACCGCGGCGGCGACCAGCTCCTCGACACCGGCTGCGTCGGCCCCGTCGAGATCCTGGTAGGAGATGAATCCGCGTCCGCCGCCGAAGGTCGCGAGACGCAGCGGCCCGTGTCGGGTCACCGACACCGCCCCGGTGGTCTCGGCATCGGTTCGCAACTGCTCGTCATAGGCCTTCAGCACGGCGAGAAACCTACGTCGAAGTCGTACACCGGTGCATGTAGTTATCGGGCGGCCGGCTCCGTTCCCCTCGTGAATGGCGCTTACAAGGAGCGCCCGAAGTGGAAGGGTGAGAACATGCCTCGCTACCTGATGATCCTCGACTACCAAGCCGGCAACGACGAGACTCCCGGCGGCATGGCTGGCTGGAAGCCGGAGGAGGTGCAGGGCCACATGAGCTACTACGAAGCGCTCAACAAGGCCCTGACCGAGTCCGGCGAGCTGGTGCACGTCGAGGCCCTGACGCCGCCCGACCAGGCGTTCGTGGTGACCTCCGACGGTGCCGACAGGACCGTCACCGACGGGCCGTTCCAGGAGTTCAAGGAGTGGGTCGCCGGCTACATGATCATCGACGCCGAGACTCAGGAGCGCGCGCTGGAGATCGCCGGTCTCTACTCCGCGGCTCCCGGCCCGGGCGGGCGGCCGATCGAGCAGCCGATCCAGGTGCGCCGGATGTACCACGGCACTGACGGCTCCTCGGTCGACGACACGATCGCCTTCGGCGAGGCGAGCATCGAGTGACCGAGGCGCTGCCGGGTGACCTCCTGCGCGACCTCACTCCGCAGGTCGTCGCCGTCGTCACCCGGCGCTGGGGGGACTTCGACGCCGCGGAGGACGCCGTCCAGGAGGCGCTCGTCGAGGCGGTACGCACCTGGCCGGAGCGCGGCGTACCGGAGAACGCTCGGGGCTGGCTGATCGCCACCGCGATGCACCGCCTCATCGATGCCAAGCGCAGCGAGTCGCGCCGCCGCGACCGCGAGCATGCCGACCATCTCGCCGAGCCCGAGGGGCAGAGTGCCTCGGGGATCGACGACTCCCTCGACGTACTCCTGCTCTGCTGTCATCCCAGCCTGACCCCGGCCTCGGCAGTCGCGCTGACCCTGCGGGCGGTCGGCGGGCTCACCACCCGGGAGATCGCGAACGCCTACCTCGTCCCGGAGAAGACGATGGCGCAGCGGATCTCCCGGGCGAAGGCGACGATCAAGGGACGCTCGCTCGGGATCGACGGCTCCGCCGACCTCGCGGCGCGGATCCCGGCGATGATGAAGGTGCTCTACCTGCTCTTCAACGAGGGGTACGTCGCGACCGAGGGCGACCACCTGCAGCGGGTCGACCTGTGCGCCGAGGCGATCCGGTTGACCCGCCTCGCCCGCACCGCGCTCGCCCGGATGACGGGGAGCGCCCACGGCGAGCTCGGCGGCCTGCTCGCGCTCATGCTGCTGCTCGACGCTCGCCGCCCAGCCCGGATCGACGCGCACGGCGCCGTGGTGCCGCTGGCCGACCAGGACCGGAGTCTGTGGCGCCACGAGGCCACCCGCGAGGGGGTCGCGCTGGTCGACTCCGTCATCGGCACCGGCCGGCCGGGGACCTACCAGATCCAGGCCGCCATCGCCGCGCTCCACAATCGTGCGCCCACCGCGGAGGCGACCGACTGGCTGCAGATCACCGCGCTCTACGGGTTGCTGGAGAAGGTCGCACCCGGGCCGATCGTGACGCTCAACAAGGCCGTCGCGGTCGGGTACGCCGACGGCCCGGGCCCCGCGCTCGCGCTGCTCGACGAGCTCCTGCGCGACTGTGCTCAGAACGGCTCCGGAGGCTTCGCCGACCATCCGCGGGTGCCCGCGGTGCGCGCTCATCTGCTGGAGCTCGCCGGCGACCTGGACGGTGCTGCCGCTGCGTACGATCTGGCCTCGGTGCGGGCCACGAACCTCGCCGAGCGCCGTTTCCTGACGTCGAAGGCGGCCGCGTTGCGCGATGCTCGGTGCTGACGCATCGCTGAATTCTAGTGAGAACCGTTCTCAGGATACGCTGTGCCTGTGATCGAACTGCGCACCCCGACCCAGATCGAGCAGATGAAGCCCGCCGGCCGATTCGTGGCCGATGTCCTGACCGCACTCCGCGAGCACGCTGCCGTGGGCGTCAACCTGCTCGAGCTCGACGAGCTGGCGCACAAGATGATCAAGGACCGCGGCGCGGAGTCCTGCTACATCGACTACCACCCGAGCTTCGGCGCGATGCCGTTCGGCAAGGTGCTCTGCACCTCGGTCAACGACGGTGTGCTGCACGGCCTGCCCTTCGACTACAAGCTGCAGGACGGCGACCTGCTCAGCGTGGACTTCGCGGCCAGCGTCGACGGCTGGGTCTCCGACTCGGCCCTCTCCGTCGTCGTCGGTACGCCCCGCCAGGAGGACCTCGATCTGATCGAGACCACCACCCAGGCGCTCGCCGCCGGTATCGACGCCGCGCGCGTCGGCAACAAGGTCGGCGACATCTCCCACGCGATCGCCAGCGTCGCCCGCGCGAAGGGCCTCAAGATCAACACCCAGTTCGGCGGCCACGGCGTCGGCCGCACCATGCATGGCGACCCGCACATCGCCAACGACGGTCGTCCCGGCCGCGGCTTCAAGCTGCAGCCCGGACTCGTCATCGCGATCGAGCCGTGGTTCCTGCACACCACCGACGAGATCTTCACCGACCCCGACGGCTGGACCCTGCGCAGCGCCGACGGTTCCCGCGGCGCTCACATGGAGCACACCGTGGCGATCACCGAGGACGGCCCGCTCGTCCTCACCGCTCGCGACTGACCAACCCGGCCGAGGCGTCAGGTACGGCGGTCGAGGCGTCACCGCCGTCGGCCGAGTGGGCAGCGCCGCGACGTCTCGGCCTGCGCGAGTGACGTCTCGGCGAGGGGCGGCAAAACAGAAGTCAGCCGCTGGCGTCTCGGGTCACCAGCGGCTGACAAGAAGAACGTTAGCCGACGAAGTCGAACACGTGCAAGCACCTGCAATGCAGAAGACTGCAAATGATCCGACCGGGCTACTCGGACCACCCGAGTGGGCTATGAGCGCGGGTTCTTCGAGCGCTGCGTACGCCGCGCGTCGCGCTGCCGCCGCAGCCGACGCACCAGGACGCCGTCGTAGGCGAGCGCCTCGGGCTTGTCGATCAGATCGTTGACGGCTCGGTGGTATTCGGCCGCGCTCATCCCGAGCTGCTCCCTGACCGCCTCGTCGCGTCCGGTGCCGGCCGACCACCAGGAACGCTCGAAGTCCAGCAGTTGCTTCTCGTTCTCGGAAAGGCCCGGCTGCCCGTCGGCAGACCCGGGGCTGTGGGGCGCCTCGGTCATGCGTACATCATCCCAGGCGCGGCGGGCGCCTCCGAAACCGCCACGCGTCACCGTCTAGAACTACCCGGCATAGCCCATCTGGGCCATCTTCATAAAAGTGCAGATCAACTCTTTGAAGCTCGCCGGACCGTCCGCTAATCTCTTCCATGTCAGCCGCTGGTGACCCGAGACGCCAGCGGCTGACTTCTATTTCAGCGGGTGTCACACGTCCGCGGTGTCCTCGCCGTGCGTCCCCGGTCGCGGTGCCCAGGGCAGCTCCCTCGCGGCCCGCACGACGACCAGCCGGTCCCCGCGCGACAGGGTGCCGACGACCGGGTCGAAGTAGCGGAAGACCTTCTCGTCGCGTACGACCGCGATCACCTGGTCGGCGAGCTGCTGCGGCTGCTTGCCGACCTCGTTGACCAGCAGGTCGCGCTCGGCGACCTCCAGGCCGGTGCCGGAGTTGAGCAGGTCCTCCATGACGGACCCGAGGGTCGGCGAGATGGTGGACAGGCCCATCAGCCGGCCGACCGCGTCGGCGGAGGTGATCACCGAGTCGGCTCCGGACTGCTTCATCAACGGCGCGTTCTCGCGCTCGCGAGCGGCAGCGACGATCCACGCCTCGGGGTTGATCTGCCGCACCGTCAGGATCGTGAGAACGTTGGAGTCGTCACGGTTGGTGGTGATGATGACCTGCTCGGCGTCCTTGACGCCCGCCCGCATCAGCACCTCGCGCCGGGTCGCGTCGCCGGTGACCACCGCGATCCCGTCGGAGTGGGCATCCGAGCGCGCCACCGGGTCGGGGTCGACCACGACGAACTCCTCGGGATCCGCTCCGCTGCTGATCAGCGTCTCCACGGCGCTACGGCCCTTCGTGCCGTAACCGACGACGACGATGTGCTGGGACATCTTCTTCCTCCAGCGAGCTACTCGGATGAGGTCACGGCCCTGCTTGGTGAGGACCTCGAGAGTCGTGCCGATCAGCAGCACCAGGAAGGCGATGCGAGCCGGCGTGATGATGAACGCGTTGATCATCCGCGCGTGCGCCTCGACCGGGGCGATGTCGCCGTAGCCGGTCGTGCTCAGCGTCACCGTCGTGTAGTAGATCGCGTCGATCAGGCTGATCTGGCCGGTGGGATCGTTGTTGTCGGCGTACGCGTCGCGGTCGAGATAGACCAGCAGAACCGTCCCGATCAGGATCGCGAGGGCGGCCAGCAGCCGCCGCCCGAGCTGCCACCAGGGCGACCGCACCGTCTCGGGAAGAGCGACCTGCTCGACACCGGCCCACTTCGGGGCGTATGCAGATGTCTCGGACACATCTGTGACCCTATCCGCCGCGCTCTATCGTCTGTTGCATGAGTGCCTCCGACATCCGCCGTGTCACCAACCAGGCGCCCCCGCTCGCGGGCCACAACGTGGTCACCGGCGATGCCGCGCTGTCGGCGGCGGTCCTGCGTCACGCGGGCGAGGAGACCCTCGAATCGCTCGTCTCCCTGGGCGCCGAGGCCGGCACCGCCGAGGCACAGGAGCACGGCCGCCTCGCCAACCGCTTCCACCCCGAGCTGGTCCCCTACGACCGCTACGGCAACCGGATCGACGAGGTCGCCTTCCACCCCTCCTGGCACTGGCTGATGGACAGAGCCGTCGGCCACGGTCTGGCCGCCGCGCCCTGGGCACTGGCCGAGAAGGGCGAGAAGAACGCCCACGTACGCCGCGCCGCCGGTTTCCTCGCCTGGTCCCAGACCGAGCCCGGCCACCTGTGCCCGATCTCCATGACTTACGCCGCGGTCCCAGCCCTCCGCGCCGACGAGTCGCTCGCCGAGGAGTGGGTGCCGAGGCTCGCCTCCACGACCTATGACTTCGGTCCCCGCGACCCCGCCGAGAAGCTCGGCGCCCTGGCGGGCATGGGGATGACCGAGAAGCAGGGCGGCTCGGACGTACGCCTCAACATCACCGAGGCGCGTCCCGCCGGCGACGGCGTCTACGAGCTGCACGGGCACAAGTGGTTCACCTCGGCACCGATGAACGACGTCTTCCTGGTGCTGGCCCAAGCACCTGATGGCCTCACCTGCTTCCTCGTGCCTCGCATCCTGCCCGGCGGCAGCCGCAACCGGCTCGACGTGGTGCGGCTCAAGGACAAGCTCGGCAACCGCTCCAACGCCAGCTCCGAGCTCGAGTTCCGCGGTACCACCGCCTACCGGCTGGGCGAGGAGGGCCGCGGCGTACGCACGATCATCGAGATGGTCGCCGCCACCCGCCTCGACTGCGTGCTGGGCTCGGCCTCCCTGATGCGCCGGGCCGTGGCCGAGGCGAGCTGGCACGTCGCCCACCGCTCCGCGTTCGGCTCCACCCTGGCCGACAAGCCGCTGATGCAGAACGTGATCGCCGATCTGGCCGTCGAGTCCGAGGCGGCCACGACCCTGGCGATGCGCCTGGCCGCCGCCGTCGACCGGCCCGACGACGAGCACGAGCGGGCCCTGCGCCGTATCGGCCTGCCGCTGGCCAAGTTCTGGGTCTGCAAGCGCACTCCGGCGATGGTGGCGGAGGCGCTGGAGTGCCTGGGCGGCAACGGGTACGTCGAGGAGTCGGTGATGCCGCTGCTCTTCCGCGAGTCCCCGCTCAACTCGGTCTGGGAGGGCTCCGGCAACGTCAACGCCCTCGACGTCCTGCGTGCCATCCAGCGCGAACCCGGGGTCCTCGACGCCTGGATCACCGAGGTCGGCAAGGCCAAGGGCGCCGACCGGCGCTACGACCGGGCCGTCGACGCCACCCTCTCCCTGCTGGGCGAGTCGATGACCGGTCCCGAGGAGCTGGAGCGCTCGGCCAGGCGCCTGGCCGGCAGCATGGCGACACTCCTGCAGGGGAGCCTCCTGGTCCAGCACGGACCCGACGAGGTGGCCGACATCTTCTGCGCCAGCCGCCTGCCGGGCCACGGTGGGACGTACGGCATGCTCGCCGGCGGCGACCAGGTGGCGGTCGTGCAGCGGGCGACGCCGACCCTGTAGCGGCCTCGACGCGCAAGCGGCGGGCGCCATGCCCCGAAGGAGACATGACGCCCGCCGCTTGCGGACCGGACCTCAGCCCTTGACGGACCCGGCCGTGAGCCCACGGACGAAGTAGCGCTGCAGCGAGAAGAACACCAGCAGCGGCACCGTCATCGTGATGAACGCACCAGCAGTGAGCAGGTGCCACTCCTGGCCACGGTCACCGATCAGGTCGCGCAACGTGATCGTGACGACCTCGTTGTCACCCGCCCCGAGGAAGATGAGCGCGACCAGAAGGTCGTTCCAGACCCAGAGGAACTGGAAGATCGCGAACGCTGCCAGTGCGGGCACCGACATCGGCACGATCAGCCTCCAGAAGGTCTGGAAGTGGGAGGCCCCGTCGATCTCGGCCGACTCGATGATCTCCTGCGGCAGTGTCGCCATGTAGCTGCGCAGGATGAAGACCGCCAACGGCATCCCGAACGCCGTGTGGGCCAGCCACACCGCGAGGAAGGTGCCGTTGAGGTCGTAGCTCCCGAACAGGTTGAGCAGCGGCACGAACGCCACCTGCAGCGGGACGACCAGCAACCCGACGATCACCATGAACAGCACGTTGCGCCCCGGGAACCGCATGAACGTGAACGCGTACGCAGCGAACGCGGCGATCATGATCGGCAGCACCGTCGCGGGGACGGAGACGACGATCGAGTTCACGAAGGCGTTCGCCATCCCGCTCTCGAGGACCTGCGAGTAGCTGTCGAAGGTCCACTGGGAGAACGGGTCGGTGATGACCGTCCACCAGCCCGACGACTTCACATCGGCCTCGTCGCGGAACGACGAGATCAGCAGACCCAGCGTCGGGATGAACCAGAGGACGCACAGCAGGACGATGCCCACACGGACAGCGATGCTGCCGAGGGTGAAGCTCCTCATCAGCGGGCCTCCTGCTTCTTGAACTGGCGCATCTGGTAGACCATCACCGGGATCACCGCGATCATCAGGACCACGACCACCGCGGCCGCGCGACCGGCGTCACCGAACTCGAAGAGCTCGAGGACGAAGGTGTTGGCCAGCACCGAGGTGCCGGACCGGCCACCGGTCATCACGTAGACGATGTCGAAGACCTTCATCACCAGGATGAGGATGGTCACGAAGACCACGATCACCGTCGGCCAGATCTGCGGTACGACGACCTTGAAGAAGATCTGGATCTCGCTGGCCCCGTCGATGCGCGCCGCCTCCACGGTGTCCTCGGGGACGCTCTTGATCGCCGAGGAGAGCAGCACCATCGCGAACCCCGCCTGCAACCAGATCATGATGACGATCAGGAGCAGGTCGTTGAGGTTGTAGTCGGAGATGCGCAGCCAGGCGACCGGCTCGAACCCGAGACTGGTCGAGATCGCCGAGAGGAGACCGATCTGCTTGTCCCCCTGCGCGAACCTGGTCGCGTAGACGAAACCCCAGATCGTGCTCGCCCCGACGAAGCTGATCGCCATCGGCATGAAGATGACCGACTTCGCGACCCGCTCCGGGAACGCCTTGAGCTGATCGGCCAGCACCGCCACGAGCAGACCGACGATGACGCTGGCGGCCGGGACGATGAGGATCCAGAGCAGGTTGTTGACCAACGTGCCGATGAACTCGTCGTCCCGGAAGAGCGCCGTGTAGTTGTCGAACCCGACCCAGTTGATGCTGTTGTCATCGGCGAAGCTGTAGATCACCGTCATCAGGGCCGGGTAGACCAGGAAGACGGCGACCACCAGGATGGCCGGGCCGATGAAGACGTACGGCTTGACCCGCCGCTCCCACTTGCCCGGCAGCAGGCCCGAGAGGAAGTTGAGCAGCCAGAAGAGCGCAGCGGTGCCACCGACCCCGAGGACGATCGCGATCAGGCCGTTGAGGATCTTCAGATATGGGTCATCGCTCATCCTCGCCAGCTCTCCTCGATCGCGTCGGCCGCCTCCTGAGCGCTCTTCTCACCTCCGACGTAGGCGTTCATCTCGCTCCAGAACGTCCCGGCGCCCACCTGTGCGGGCATCAGGTCCGAACCGTCGAAGCGGAAGGTGTCGGCGTCCTGCAGCAGCGTCGCGATCTCACCGAACATCGGGTCGGCGTACTGCGAGTTGTCGAACTCGACGCTCGGCGAGAGCCAGCCACCGGACTTGGCCCACTCGGCACCGAAGTCGGGAGACGCGAAGAACTCCATCAGCTCGACCACGTCGGTGTCGTTGGTGAAGGCGGTCGCCATGTCACCGCCGCCGAGCACCGGGTTGCCCTCGAAGCCGCCCTCCATGCTGCCCGGGAGCGCGAAGACGCCGACGTTGCCGGCCAGGTCCTGCTGGACGTCCTTCGGGAAGAAGGTGGTGATGAAGTTGGCCTGACGGTGCATCTGGCAGCCGGGCTTCGCGTCGAAGAGCGGGAGCGGGGAGTCGCCGAAGGGCTCGCTCAGCGTGCCGTCGGCCCCGCCGCGTACGTTCTTCGGCTTGTTGATGATGTCGCCCATGGTCTCGATCGCCTCGACGATCTTCGGGTCGTTGAAGGGGACCTCGTGGGAGACCCAGTCGTCGTAGAACTCCGGGCCCTCCTGGCGCAGGACGATCTCCTCGACCCAGTCGGTGTAGACCCAGCCTGTGTCGGCGCCGGCCTCGGCGCCGAGGCACCACGGGGTCTGGCCCTTGGAGATCATCTGGTCCTCGAGGCTTCGCAGCTCGTCCCAGGTCGTGGGCGTCTTGTAGCCGGACTGCTCGAAGTTCTTCGGGGTCCAGACCAGCGACTTCATCGAGACGCGGATCGGTACGCCGTAGGTCTTGTCATCGATCTCGACCGAGTCCATCAGGCCCGGGATCATGGTGTCGTCGAGCGAGCCGACGTCGATGAGGTCGTCGAGCGGGAGCGTGTCACCCGACTCGGTCAGGTCACCGACGAGGCCGGGCTGTGGGAAGAGCGCGATGTCGGGCGCGTCGTTTCCGTTGACCTTGGTGCGGATCTCGGTGGTGAAGTCCGTGGAGGGGGTGTAGGTCACCTCGATCCCGGTCTCCTTGGTGAAGGTGTCGAGGGCCGCGTTGAGCCCCACGGCCTCGCCCTCGGGGATCGCGCCGAGGATCTGGATGCTGCCGTCTCCCTCTTCGGTGTCGCCGGCATCGTTGCTGCCGCCGCCACCGGGGACGCCGCAGCCGGTCACAGCGAGCAGACCTGCGACTACTGCTCCGATTTGCCACTTTCGCACGTGCATCTGATTGCACCCTCCATCGTCGTGTTGATCCACGGAGTCGTGCCACGCAGGCCGCGTCGGGTCCACGAGGCAGCGCCTCGTTATGTGATCTCCATAACATTAGTCGTTATGGTCCATCGATGTCCCGGGCAAATTGTCGAACACTCACCCGAGAACGCGCAGGACGATACCTGTCACGCACTCCGGCACCATGACGACCCGCCATCCCGGTGTGGCTCCGGCAGCCGGGTTAGGCCAGAATCAGCGGCCAAATGAACTATCCGCATCCTCCCCACCAAGGCCCCGGTCAAGGGCCCCATCACCAGCCGCCTCGCGACCCGCTGGCCGTGGCCGGCCGGCTGGCCGCCGTCATCTGCTCGATCCTCTTCTGGCTGATCGGAGCGATCGCCGTGATCGCCGCCGTCATCGGCATCTTCCGGGCCTTCGGCGGCGACCTGGCCTGGCGTACGGTCGGGATCTGGGCCGTCGCCGGTATCGGCTGCTTCGCGTTCTCGTGGATCATCGCCGCGCTCGGCCGGATCGGGCTCGACGACGAGCCGATCGGCTCGTGGCGCGCCGCGCCGTTCGAGCTGGCGCGGATCCTCTACCGCAACCGATGACAACAGGCCGTACGTCGCGCGTGTCCGCGCGGCGTACGGCCTGTCGTCGTGGGGTCTAGACGAGCGCCTTGTCGGTTTCTGCCGCAGGCGGGGCGGCGTGGTCGTCGACCATGGTCGTCTCGTCGAACGGGTCCTGACCGTCCAGGACGCGGTCGAGCTGGCTGTGGTCGACCGTCTTGGTCCAGTGGCCGACCAGGACGGTGGCGACCGAGTTGCCGGCGAAGTTGGTCAGCGCGCGGGCCTCGGACATGAACCGGTCGATGCCCACGATGAGCCCGACCCCGTCGACCATCTCCGGGCGGTGGGACTGCAGCCCGCCGGCCAGTGTCGCCAGGCCGGCGCCGGTGACACCGGCGGCACCCTTGGAGGCGATCATCATGAACAGCAGCAGCCCGATCTGCTCGCCGATGCTCAGCGGGTCGCCCATCGTGTCGGCGATGAAGATCGAGGCCATCGTCAGGTAGATCGCGGTGCCGTCGAGGTTGAACGAGTAGCCCGTGGGGACCACGACACCGACGGTCGCCTTCTCGACACCGGCGTGCTCCATCTTCGCGATCAGGCGCGGGAGGGCCGACTCGGACGAGCTGGTGGAGAGGATGAGCAGGAACTCGCGGGCGAGGTACTTGAGCAGCTTGAAGAGGTTGACGCCGGTCGCCAGCTTGAGGAGCACGCCCAGGATGCCGAAGACGAAGATCGCGCAGGTGACGTAGAAGGCAACCATGATGACGGCGAGGCTCTTCAGGGCGTCGATGCCGGTCTCGCCCACCACACCGGCGATGGCGCCGAAGGCACCGACCGGGGCGGCCCACATGATCATCGCGAGCACCCGGAAGATCAGGTTCTGGATCATGGTGATCGCCTTGAGGATCGGCTTGCCCGACTCACCCATCCGCTGCAGCGCGAAGCCGACCAGGAGCGCGACCAGCAGCGTCTGCAGCACCACGCCGGAGGTCAGCGCCGAGAAGAGCGAGGTCGGGATGATGCTGAGGAGGAAGTCCGTCGTGCTCGCGTGACCCTCCGAGGCAGCCTCCTGGCCCGCGCTGGACGCGTCCGAGCTCAGCTGGAGGCCGGTGCCCGGGTCGATGATGTTGCCGACGACCACGCCGATCGCCAGGGCGACCGTGGACATCACGATGAAGTAGGCCAGCGCCAGGCCACCGACCTTGCCGACCTTGGCCGCGTTGGCGACCGAGCCGACGCCGATGACCAGGGTGCAGAAGATGATCGGCTGGATCATCATCTTGATCAGGTTCACGAAGGCCGTGCCGATCGGCTTCAGCTCCACCGCGAACGACGGGGCGATCAACCCGACCAGAATGCCGAGGACCACCGCGGCGATCACCGCGATGTAGAGATAGTGTGTCCGGTCCTTCTTGGGTCTTGTCTCAGTCGTGGTCGTACTCATCGTTCCTCCTGGTCCGGTGTGTCCTGCCCTCCGGGGCAACTCGGGCAACTCTCCGGGAGAACGTGACGACCGTCACTGTTGTGTTCGTTGTGTTCGTGGCCACGATCACATCCACGCAACGGAGGTGGTCCAGAATGTTGTCGTGCCCCGTGTCCACCCGTTCCGCCCCCGCGTTCTCCGCGATCGGCCGGTGGCCCAGCAGGTGCTTCTCCTGCAGTTCGGCACGGTGCTGCTGCTCGTCGTCACCGGCATCCTGATGGCCTCCTACGACGCCCAGCGCGACTCCTACAGCCGCGCCACCCAGCGCGCGGTGGCGGTCGCTCAGACCGTCGCCGACTCCCCCACCGTCAGCACGGCGCTGCGCGGCGAGGACCCGACCGCGACCCTCCAGCCCTGGACCGAGCAGGTACGCCGCGACACCGACACCGACTTCGTCGTGGTGATGGCGCTGGACCGCACCCGCTACACCCACACCGACCCGCGTCAGATCGGCGGAAAGTTCGTCGGCGACCTCGGCGGCGCGCCCGAGGGCGAGGTCTTCACCCAGCAGTACACCGGGACGCTCGGGCCATCGGTCCGCTCGGTGGTGCCGGTCGAGGACGGCGACGAGGTCGTCGCGCTCGTCTCCGTCGGCATCACGGTCAGCGACATCAACCGCGGTCTCCGGCGCGACGTCACGATCGTGCTGCTGTGCGGCGCGCTGGTGCTGGCCGTGGGGCTGACCGGTGCCTGGCTGCTGAGCAGGCGCCTGCACCGGCTGACCCATGGCATGGGCGAGCGTGAGCTGGCCCGGATGTACGAGTACTACTCCGCCGTCCTCCACTCGGTCCGCGAAGGTCTGCTCCTGCTCGACGGGGAGGGGCGCGTGCAGCTGGTCAACGACGAGGCGCGGCGCCTGCTGGCGCTGCCGGAGGACGTCATCGGCACCCGGATCGAGGACCTCGACCTGGCGCCCGGGCTGGTCGCCGCCGCGCGCGGCCGCACCGCCGAGTCCGACGACCTCTACCTCGCCGGCGAGCGGATCCTGGTGGTCTCCTCGGCACCCGCGCTGTGGGACGGCCGCGAGGTCGGCGCCGTGGTGACGCTGCGCGACCACACCGAGCTGCGCTCGGTGACCGGCGAGCTCGAGGTCGTACGCCGCCTCACCGAGTCGCTCCGCTCCCAGAACCACGAGGCGGCCAACCGGCTCCACACCGTGGTCTCCCTCATCGAGATGGGCCGCGAGCAGGACGCGGTCGAGTTCGCCACCGAGGAGCTCCAGGTCGCCCAGCTCCTCACCGACCGGGTCGTCGGCGCGGTCGAGGATCCCGTCGTGGCCGCGCTCCTGCTTGGCAAGTCGGCCGAGGCGGCCGAGCAGGGCGTCGAGTTCCGGATCGTCGGCGAGGTGCCGTCGGGCACCGGCATCCCGCCCCGCGACCTGGTGACGGTGCTGGGCAACCTCGTCGACAACGCCTTCGATGCGGTCTCCGGCGTCGAGTCCCGCCAGGTCGAGGTCCACCTGACCGGTGACGACGACACCCTCACGGTGCGCGTGGGCGACAGCGGACCCGGCTTGGACGACGCCGACTCGGCTCGCGTCCTCGACCGCGGCTGGACCACGAAGGCCGAGCCCGGCACCGGCCGCGGCCTGGGCCTCGCGCTGGTCGGGCAGATCGCCCGGCGTCATGGCGGCGAGGTCGCCATCGGCCGCTCGCACCTCGGCGGGGCCGAGTTCACCGTCACCCTCGGCACGGAGGTGGCCGGATGAACGTGCGTGTCCTGGTCGTCGAGGACGAGGCGCTCGCCGCCGAGGCCCACGCGGCGTACGTCGGCCGGGTCTCGGGCTTCGCCCTGGCCGGAGTCGCACGCTCGGCGCGCGAGGCGGTCCGCGCGCTCGATGCAGCCCGCGACGCCGGCACTCCGGTCGACCTGATCCTGCTCGACATGAACCTGCCCGACGGGCACGGGCTCGGGCTGCTCAGCAGGCTGCGTGCCGCCGGCCACCTGTGCGACGTGATCGCGGTGACCGCGGCACGGGACACCAAGGTCGTGCGGCAGGCCGTCGTGCAGGGGGTCGTGCTCTACCTGCTCAAGCCGTTCACGTTCGCGACGTTCCGGGACAAGCTCGAGCAGTACGCCGACTATCGCGCCCGCCTGGACGCTGCCCCCGAGGAGGTCGTCCAGGACGAGGTCGACCAGCTGCTGGGGTCGCTGCGACCCACCGGCAGCACACCGCTGCCCAAGGGCATGAGCGCGGAGACGCTGCGGGCGGTGACGGCCGCGCTGCGCGAGGCCGACCGCGACCTGTCCGCGAGCGAGGTCGCCGCGGTGGTCGGCGCGTCTCGGGTGACCGCGCGGCGCTACCTCGAGCATCTCGCCGACAAGGGCCTGGCCGCGCGCGGGGTCCGCTACGGTCCCAGCGGCGGCCGGCCCGAGGTCGGCTACTCCTGGCTCTGAGCCGGACGTCAGACCTGGAAAATGGTTCGCGCCGGGGACATCTCGCCGGGCAGAGTCGAGGCCCATGACCAGCAGCGACCTGTGGACCCGCGACGACGCCGAGCGCTACGACGACCCCGACGACTGGGTCAACTCACCCGAGGTGACCGGCCCGGTGGCCCGCTTCCTCGCCGACCTCGCCGACGGCGGCCCCGCGCTCGAGCTCGCCATCGGGACGGGCCGGATCGGCGTACCGCTGCGGGAGCTGGGGGAGCCGGTCACCGGCATCGAGCTGTCCCAGCCGATGGTCGACGTCCTACGGCGCAAGGTCACCGAGGAGGAGATCCCGGTCGTGGTCGGTGACATGGCCTCCGCCGAGGCGCCTGGGGTCGGGACGTATTCGTTGGTCTATCTGGTCTTCAATACGATCGGGAACCTGCGTACGCAGGAGGAGCAGGTCGCCTGCTTCGCCAATGCCGCTCGTCATCTGGCACCGGGCGGGCGCTTTCTGGTCGAGGTCGGCGTGCCCAGCCTGCGGCGGCTTCCTCCCGGCAGCCCGGCGATCCCGTTCGACGTCTCCGCAGCGCACCTCGGGTTCGACACCTACGATCTGGTCACCCAGCAGGCGATCTCGCACCACTACACCCGCGAGGCCGACGGCCGCTTCCGCTACGGGCCACATAACTTCCGGTTCGTGTGGCCCTCCGAGCTCGACCTGATGGCGAGGTTGGCCGGGATGACGCTGGAGGCGAGGTACGCCGGCTGGGACCGCTCTGAGTTCACCAGCGACTCCACGAGTCATGTGTCCGTCTGGCGCGTGCCCGCATAGCGCTGGACCCGCTACCGCGGATCGAAGAGACTGGAGACGGACGACGAATCCACCTATCCAGAGACGACCGAGCGAGGTCGAGCGGCGAGCTTGCTCGTCTGCTCGCGCCGAGCGAGGGAGTAACCGCGCGAAGCGCGGCTCGCCACCAGAAGGGAGCATGTGATGAGCATCGCCAGCCATTCTGACGACCTCACGCGCGTCCCGATGTCGTGGGACGAGTATCTCGCCCTCGAGGACACCCCGGGTGAGTACTACGGAGGATCGCTCGTCACCTTGGCACCGCCAGGACGCAAACACCAGCGCATCATGTTCGAGCTCCAGACGCTGATCCGCCACCATCTCGCTCCGGGCACCGATGTGACCCAAGCATGGGGGTGGTCGCCGAACGACGTGCGAGAAGAGCTCATCCCCGACCTCATGGTCCATGTCCAGACCGACGAGGAACGGACGTTGACCAGCACACCGCACCTGGTTGTCGAGAT
Organism: Nocardioides sp. NPDC127514; assembly: GCF_040302125.1. Lineage (NCBI taxonomy): Bacteria > Bacillati > Actinomycetota > Actinomycetes > Propionibacteriales > Nocardioidaceae > Nocardioides > Nocardioides sp. NPDC127514. The sequence goes on from NZ_JBEORF010000016.1 coordinate 117,452, forward strand.
CCTCTCCAGCAACCGTCGCGACGACCTCGTCGGCAAGCTCAACCGCTACGCCCAGTGGGGCGCCCCGGCGTACTGGATCGTCGACCCTCGTGACCATGTCATCCTGACCCATCGCCTCGAGGACGGCTACTTCGTGGAGACCGGCAGATACACGGACGGGCCGGCGACGCTGACCTACGGCGACGTCAAGGTCCCGGTCGACGTCGACGCTCTCCTCGGCTGATCGCGTCAATCGCCGCGCTGGAACTCCCAAGCGAGCCGTATCGCTGACTTCACGGCCTCTGCAGGGGCACGGTCGAGGTAGGCCTCGATCTTGTGATGGGCCTCCATCCGGGGCGGGATGCCGAAGGCGTCCGGCCAGCGGTCGATCAGCGCCTCGCGGCGCTCGACCGGGACCCGGACGAGCAGGGTGGTCGGGTCGACCAGCCGAGCGACCAGGCGGTCGTGGACATACCAGCCACGCGGTTTGTGGCGGCAGCCGTCCAGCGAGGAGAGGAAGGCGTCGACCTCATCCGGAGTCATGCCTGTGGAGCGTACGCCGCCCGCCACCGCTCGGCAGCCACCTGCGCGGCCTCGCTGATCAGCGCGGTCAGCTCGGGGCGGTCCGGGACCGGGAACGAGGTGTAGGCGCTGCGGCCTCCTTCGACCGGGCGGCCGTACGCCTTGGCGGCGAGGCGCCCGTCGGGCAGGAGACGTACGTTGAGGGTGCTGAGCCGGAAGACCACGTCGCGGCGGGTGTCGGTCCACTGAAGGGCCTCGGGAACGGCGACATTGATCGCCAGGGCGCTGACCTCGACCTCATCACTCGTCACGGGCCGAGTCTAGGGCTGCCACAGCCCGATCTCCGCCGCGAAGCGGGTGGCGATGGACTCGATCACGCCACCGCCAGCGAGCATCGCCTCGGTCTCGTCCGCGGACGCGCCCCCGCTGTCGCACAGTGTCCGGAGCCTGGCCAGCTCGGGCGCCAGTGTTGGTTCGATCTCGCTCCAGCGGGCGGCGGCCGCGAAGCGGTCGGTGGTCCAGGTCCCGTCGTGGACGCTGACCAGGCCGGCGAGGGCGAGCAGGGACTTGCGTGCGATCCGGCGGGACAGGTCGCTCGGGTCGTCGCGACCGAGGGCGGCTCGCCACCGGCGCAGGGCACGCTCGATGTCGCCGTTGAAGCCGCGGGCGGCACGAGCGTCTGCCGGGAATCCGGGCAGGGCCTCGCCGGGGTCGGGGCCGGCCAGGTGGGCGCAGTAGTGGCGCAGGAAGACGCGGTTGCCGTACGCCTCGTCGCCGTCCCCGGCGTAGTCGTCGGAGGACGCGGCGGCGATCTCGACGCCGCGGCAGACCCGGTCGAAGGCCGCCGATGCCTCGGCGCCGAGCGCGGAGGCGTACGTCGCCGGGAGTCCGATCGTCAGCAGGTCGACGTCGGAGGTCGGCTCGGTGGCCGTGCCGTTGGCCACCGAGCCGTAGACGTGGACCGACACCTCGGGTGGAACCCGCCCGAGGACGTACGCCAGGACCGGCTCGTACGCGGCCGGCACCCGGTCACGGCGCGCTCCCGTGACGATCAGACCCTCGGGGGTCACGCCCTCGCGTGGGTCGGCCATCGCGGTCAGGTGAGGCGGAGCGCCATCTTCGACTCGGTGCGCGGGTCGCCCTCGGGGAAGGGCTGCGTCTCGCCGGTGAGCTCGAAGCCGAGACGCTCGTAGAGGCGGCGCCCGGACTCGTTGCCGTCGACGACCCACAGGGTCAGCACGGAGGCGCCGTCACGACGCGCCCAGCCGGCGACGGCCAGGATGAGGCCCTCGGCGAGACCGTGGCCACGCGCCTCGGGGGCCAGCCACATGTTGATCAGGTGGTGCTCGCCGTCGTGGATGATCCCGGCGGCGAGCCCGGAAGGCTTCTCGCCGAGCCAGGCGATGTAGGCGGCGCCGGACGCGGCCCAGAGCCGCCAGCGCTCGTCGGGCCAGGTCACCACCTCGTCGTAGGAGGCCCAGAACGCACGAGGAGTGTCCTGGAGAGCCGCGAGGCGCACCTTCTTCAGCGCCGGCCACTCGTCCTCGACGACGACACGCACCTCGGCCGTCGGGACCACCTTCTCAGGGGCCCCGACGCCGGGGATCGAGCTGGGTCGCTTCGGAGCAGGCACGAGCTCAGGCGAGGTCGAGACCGGGGTACAGCGGGAACTTCGCGAGCAGCTCCGCCGCGGCGGCCTTGGTGTTGTCGGCGACGGAGTCCTCGATGACGTAGGACGCCTTGGACGGGCCGCCGGCCTTCGTGGTGCCGGGGGTGGTCTTCGAGAGCACGTCGACGATGAGCTCGGCGACGCGGTCGAACTCGTCGGCGCCGAAGCCGCGAGTCGTCAGCGCCGGGGTGCCGAGGCGGATGCCCGAGGTGTACCAGGCACCGTTGGGGTCGGCCGGGACCGAGTTGCGGTTGGTGACCACGCCGGAGTCGAGCAGCGCCGACTCGGCCTGGCGGCCGGTGAGGCCGAAGCTGGTCACGTCCAGCAGGACGAGGTGGTTGTCGGTGCCGCCGGTGACGAGCTTGGCGCCGCGCTTGAGGAAGCCCTCGGCGAGCGACTTGGCGTTGTCGGCGACCTCCTGGGCGTAGATCTGGAAGCTCTCCTGCTTCGCCTCGGCGAACGCGACGGCCTTCGCGGCCATGACGTGCGAGAGCGGGCCGCCGAGGACCATCGGGCAGCCGCGGTCGACGCTCGGGGCGTACTCCTCGGTGGCCAGGATGAAGCCGCCGCGCGGGCCGCGCAGGGACTTGTGCGAGGTCGAGGTGACGACGTGGGCGTAGGGGACCGGGTTCTCCTCGCCCTGGAACACCTTGCCGGCGACGAGGCCGGCGAAGTGGGCCATGTCGACCATCAGGGTGGCGCCGACCTCGTCGGCGATCTCGCGCATCTTGGCGAAGTTCACCCGGCGCGGGTAGGCGGAGTAGCCGGCCACGATGATCAGCGGCTGGAACTCCTTGGCCTTGGCGCGCAGCGAGTCGTAGTCGAGCAGCCCGGTCTCCGGGTCGGTGCCGTACTGGTTCTGGTGGAACATCTTGCCGGAGATGTTCGGGCGGAAGCCGTGGGTGAGGTGGCCGCCGGCGTCCAGCGACATGCCCAGCAGGCGCTGGTTGCCGAGCTCGCCACGCAGCGTCTCCCAGTCGGCCTCGGAGAGCTCGTTCATGTTCTTGACGGCCATCTTCTCCAGCCACGGGCCCTCGACCCGGTGGGCGAGGATGGCCCAGTACGCCGTCAGGTTGGCGTCGATGCCGGAGTGCGGCTGCACGTAGGCGTACTCCGCACCGAAGAGCTCCTTGGCGTGCTCGGCGGCGATCTGCTCGACGGTGTCGACGTTCTGGCAGCCGGCGTAGAAGCGGTGACCGACGGTGCCCTCGGCGTACTTGTCGGAGAACCAGGTGCCCATCGTCATCAGCGTGGCGGGGCTCGCGTAGTTCTCGCTCGCGATCAGCTTGAGGCTGGCGCGCTGGTCAGCGAGCTCCTGCTTGGTCGCCTCGGCGATGCGGGGCTCCACGGAGGCGATGACCTCGAGGGCTTGGTTGTAGGCAGAACTCGTCAAGGCGGACAGATCGCTCATAGGTCACAGCGTAGTCAGCCGCGCGGACGAGAGCAGCATCGTGGTCGCCCGGTGCGTTGCGTACGTCCTCTATCACCGCCCACGGGAATGACCGACTGCTCAGCCTGGTTAAGAGACCGTGACCAGATGGTGACCTCGGCCACACCGCCCGCGTGAACGAGCGGGAACGTCCCACATAACGGACCGATGTCTCATATATCGGGATTCCAGATTGCGTGAGGGCCGTCCGCTACCTGAGACTCCTTGACATGGTCACTGCTGCAACACATGCGCACCTCGTGGTTCGACGCCACGTGGACTATTGCCGCATCCGCAGCTCGATCTGTTGGCGCCACTGACGCCCAGCGCTCCGCATCCCCCGCGTCGAGCCGCTGGCCCGCCGCCCGACAGACATCCCGGGCGCCCGCCGCGAGCACGTCCCTGCTCCGCCGTGCGTCCACGACCGACGCAAAGGTTTCTCTGACATGAGCGACAACCGGTTTCAGGCCAAGCGCGCCACCCGAACCGAGATCCCCCGGCCCAAGAAGGGCGAGGGCCAGTGGGCCCTCGGCTACACCGAGCCGCTGAACAAGAACGAGGAGTCGAAGAAGAACGACGACCCGCTCAACGTTCGCGACCGGATCCTCTACACCTACTCCAAGCGCGGGTTCGACTCGATCGACCCGGCCGACATGCGCGGCCGCTTCCGCTGGTTCGGTCTCTACACCCAGCGCAAGCCCGGGATCGACGGCGGCAAGACCGCCATCCTCGAGGAAGAGGAGCTCGACGACCGCTACTTCATGATGCGCGTCCGCTCCGACGGCAAGCTCCTCTCCCCCGCCGCGGTGCGCACCCTGGGTCAGATCGGCGTCGACTTCGCGCGGGACACCGCCGACATCACCGACCGCGAGAACATCCAGTACCACTGGATCGAGATCGAGAACGTCCCGGAGATCTGGTCGCGCCTCGAGGAGGTCGGGCTGCACTCGACCGAGGCCTGCGGTGACTCGCCGCGTCCGTTCCTCGGCTCGCCGGTCGCCGGCGTCGCAGCCGACGAGATCATCGACGGCACCTCGGCGCTGCGCGAGATCGAGTCCCGCTACCTGGGCGACCCGGCCTTCTCGAACTTCCCGCGCAAGTTCAAGACCGCTCTGACCGGCCACCCCTCGCACGACGTGGCGCCCGAGATCAACGACATCGCGTTCGTCGGCACCGTCCACCCCGAGCACGGCCCCGGCTTCGACGTCTGGGTCGGCGGCGGTCTCTCCACCAACCCGCGCCTGGCCGAGAAGCTCGGCGTGTGGGTGCCGATCGACGAGGTCGCCGACGTGTGGGCCGGCGTCGCGGGCATCTTCCGCGACTACGGCTACCGCCGGCTCCGTTCGCGCGCCCGGCTGAAGTTCCTGGTCGCCGACTGGGGCAAGGAGAAGTTCCGCGAGGTCCTCGAGAACGAGTACCTCGACCGTCAGCTGGTCTCCAACCCCTCACCCGAGTCGCCCCTGGGCCACCGCGACCACGTCGGCATCCACGACCAGAAGGACGGCAAGAAGTACGTCGGTCTGGCCCCGATCGCCGGCCGCATCTCCGGCACCCACCTGGTCGAGCTCGCCGGCGTGATGGAGAAGTTCGCCGTCGAGGGCGCTCGGCTCACGCCGTACCAGAAGATCGTGCTGATCGGGGTCTCGCCCGAGGTGGTCGAGGACCTGGTCACCGCGCTGGACGCGATCGGCTTCTCGGCGCGGCCCTCCAACTGGCGCCAGAACACGATGGCCTGCACCGGCATCGAGTTCTGCAAGCTCGCGATCGTGGACACCAAGGACCGGGCGCGCGACCTGATCGCCTCGCTCGAGTCGCGGTTCCCCGAGCTCGACGCCTCCATCACCGTCAACGTCAACGGCTGCCCCAACGCCTGCGCGCGGACCCAGGTCGCCGACATCGGCCTCAAGGGTCAGCTGGTCCTCGACGAGGAGGGCAACCAGGTCGAGGGCTTCCAGGTGCACCTGGGCGGCGCGACCGGGCTGACCGCCAACTTCGGGCGCAAGCTGCGCGCGCACAAGGTCACCTCGGCCGGGCTCGACGACTACATCTCCGCGCTGGTCGTCAACTACCTGGCCGACCGCACCGACGGCGAGACCTTCTCCGCCTGGACCGCGCGGGCCGACGAGGTCCTGTTGCGCGGCGAGAAGACCCTCGACGAGGTGACCGCATGAGCGAGCGTGCAAGCACCCCGTTCCACTGCCCGTTCTGTGGCGAGACCGACCTGTGGCCGCACGAGGCCACGCACGGGTCATGGGAATGCCGCGCCTGCCTGCGCGCCTTCCAGCTGAAGTCACTGGGACAGATCTCTCGGGCAACCACGAAGGAGGCGCACCGATGAGCGTCAGCACAGCAGCCGCCCGTGCCAACCGCGCGGTGGACACCGAGGGACGTACGCCCGAGGAGCTGCGCGAGATCGTCTCCCACTGGGGAGCCGAGCTCGAGCTCGCCCCGGCCGAGACGATCATCGAGTGGGCCGCCGCCACCTTCGGTGAGAGGTTCGCGATCACGTCCTCCATGGGGGACGCGGTCCTGGCTCATCTCGCCTCGAAGGTCGTACCCGGGATCGACGTGGTCTTCCTCGACACCGGCTACCACTTCATCGAGACGATCGGCACCCGCGACGCCGTCGAGGCGACGATGCCGGTCAACCTCCTCACGATCACGCCCGTGCAGAGCGTGGCGGAGCAGGACGCCGAGTACGGTAAGGACCTCTACCGGACCGACCCCGACCTGTGCTGCGCGCTGCGCAAGGTCAAGCCCCTGGCCGACTCGCTCGCCTCCTACGACGCCTGGGCCACCGGCCTGCGCCGCGCAGAGACGAAGAACCGGGTCATCGCACCGGTCATCGGCTGGGACGCCAAGCGCCAGAAGGTCAAGGTCTCGCCGATGGCGCGATGGTCCGACGAGCAGGTCGAGCGATATATCGAGGACAACGGAGTACTCGTGAACCCGCTCGTCTACGACGGGTATCCCTCGATCGGTTGCGCGCCGTGCACCCGCCGGGTAGCCCCCGGCGAGGACCCGCGCAGCGGGCGATGGGCCGGCACCGGCAAGACCGAGTGCGGCATCCACGCCTGACCTCCCCATCACAGACTTTCCGACGTTCCCGCAACACCCGAAGGATGAAGACAATGGCAGCTCCCGCTCTGGTAGCCCTGGCTCACGGCAGCCGCGATCCGCAGTCAGCCGCGACCATCAACGCCCTCGTTGCCGAGGTACGCGCCCTGCGCCCCGACCTCCGCATCGAAGCCGCCTTCCTCGACCACTCCCGGCCGCGTTTCCAGGCCGTCGTCGACAAGCTGGTCAAGGCCGGCCACGACGAGATCGTCGTCGTGCCCCTGCTCCTGACCGAGGCGTTCCACGCCCGTGTCGACGTACCCTCGGTCATCGCCGAGGCCACCGCGCGCCACTCCGGCCTGCGCATCCACACCAGCGAGATCCTCGGCCTCGAGAGCGTCTTCCTGCAGGTGCTCGACGAGCGCCTGCGGGCGTCGCTGAAGGCCGCGCGGGTGCGCGAGCTCGACGCGCTCGTCCTGGCCGCCGCCGGCTCCTCGGACTCGCTGGCCAACCAGTCGGTCGCCCGCCTGGCCCGGATCTGGGGTGCCCACCACAAGCTCCCGGTCGTGGCCGCGTACGCCTCGGCCGCTCCGCCGGCCACCGGCGAGGCCGTGCGTGCCTTCCGTGCGGAGGGGCGCCGCCACATCGCCGTCGGCATGCTCTTCCTGGCTCCCGGGCAGCTGCCCGACCGCGCCAAGGAGCTTGCCCTCGAGGCCGGCGCCGTCGCGGTCAGCGACCCGATGGGCGCCCACCCCGAGGTCGCCCGCACCATCTTGGCCCGCTACGCCGTCGGTGCTGTCGAGCTCGTCCCGGTCTGATCCACACCGCGCCGAGTCGGCGCATCCTGACATCGAATCCCGCCGAGTCGGCGCGTCATGACGCGCCGACTCGGCGGGGTTTTCAGGTGATCTGGTGGGCGAAGACGCGGTCCAGCTCGGCTGGGGCGTCCGCCGTCACCCCGCCGTGGACGGGGCCGGGCTGGAGGACGGTGCTCTTCGGGGCCTTGAGGAGGCCGAAGCGGGCCGACTCGTTGTCGGAGAGCGCCCGGAGGCCGTACGCCGTGGCTCGGACCCCCGCGCCGAAGCCGGCGTGGGCGGCGCCGGCGCAGATCAGGTCCACCGACTCCAGGGCGGCCCGTACGAGGGAGAGGTCGAGGCCCGGGGCGAAGGCGGCGAGACGCTGCTCGTCCAGCGCCCACCGGGCGGCGAGGAACTTCTGCTCGGGGCAGTAGAGGACGACGCCGACGTTGAGGAACTCCTCGCGCTCGGGGCGAGGTACGCAGCGGAGCACGACGTACTGGTAGGCGTCCATCACGCCTCCTGGGCAGGCTCGGCCGCGGGCAGCCACGGGCGCTCGCCGTCGAGGCGGGCCCGCAGGAACGCGACGTAGCGCTCGCGCAGCGACTCCGGGGTGTCGTAGCCGGGAACGGGCTCGAGCCACTCGTCGGGGACGTCGGCGAGCACCTTCTCCAGCACCGCGTCGTCGAGCCGCGCGGCGAGGTCGTCGTTCTGGGCGATCGCCTCGGCCGCGTAGGCCCGCAGGATGTGCTCGGAGGTGTCGAACGGCTGCGCCGCGTAGCGCGCCGGGTCGCCGCCTCCGCCGGGCCAGACGTGGTGGAAGTAGAGCGAGGCGCCGTGGTCGATGGCGTAGAGCGCGCCGTTCCACAGCAGCATGTTGGGGTTGCGCCAGGAGCGGTCGACGTTGGCGATCAGCGCATCCATCCACAGGATCCGCCCAGCCAGCGACGGGTCGGGCGAGTAGGCGGCGTCGTAGCCGAAGGCACCCGCCAGGAAGTCGATGCCGAGGTTGAGCCCGGCGCTCACGTTGAGGAGGTCCTGGACCTCCTCGTCGGCCTCGTAGCGGGCGATCTCGGGATCCAGATCGAGCACGACCTGGTCGGGCGTGGGGATGTCGAGCGCCCGGCACAGGCCGGTGACGATCACCTCCGCGACCAGCACTCGCAGCCCCTGTCCGGCGCCGCGGAACTTGCAGACATAGGTGCCGAGGTCATCGGCCTCCACGATCCCGGGCAGGCTGCCGCCCTCCCGGAGCGGGGTGACATACCGCGTCACCCGCACCGTCTCCAGACTCACGAGATGGTGTCCTCTTCCAGTCGTCTCTTCTCCTCGGCGACGTCGAAGGTGGGCGCGGGCCAGTCCAGATCGAGCCGGTCCAGGGTCTCCAGGAGCAGCTCGCCGATGGCCAGGTTGCGATACCACTTCTTGTCGCTCGGCACGAGGTACCACGGAGCGTACTCGGTGTTGGTGCGCTCCAGCGCAATCTCGTACGCCTCCCGGTAGCTGCCCCACAGCTGACGCTCGTCGATGTCCCCGGGGCTGTACTTCCAGTGCTTCGTCGGGTCCTCCAACCGCGCCAGGAGCCGCTTCTTCTGCTCCTTCGGCGAGATGTGCAGCATGCACTTGAGGATGATGGTGCCGGCGTCGGCCAGCCGCTTCTCGAAGTCGTTGATCGCGCCGTAGCGCCGCTCGATCTCCTCGAGTGGGGCGAGCTCGCGGACACGGCCGATCAGCACGTCCTCGTACTGGGAGCGGTCGAAGACACCGAGGTAGCCGGGTTCCGGCACCGCCTTCTCGATGCGCCACAGGAAGTCCTGGGCCCGCTCCTCGTCGGTCGGCGCCTTGAAGCTGGTGATCTTCACCCCGACGGGATCGACCAGCCCGACGGTGTGCTTGAGCACGCCGCCCTTCCCGGAGGTGTCCATCCCCTGCAGGATGAGCAGCACCCGCCTGGGGTCGTCGCTCTCCCTGGAGGCGAACAGCTTGGTCTGCAGCTCGAGCAGCATCGGACCGAGCTCGGCGAGCACCTGCTTGCCGGTCTCCTTGTCGACGTCGACGCCGGGTGCGGAGTTGGTGTCGTACTTCCGCAGGTCCACCGGTCCGGCCGGCAGCCGCAGATCGTCAAGAAGGCTCATGGCTAGACGATAGGCGCCTCAGCCGAGAACGCGCCGCAGATCCAGCGAGCAGCCGACCATCGTGGTCGTCGAGCCGTCGGGCTGAGGCTCGTCGAACCAGGTGCCCTGCTCGAAGCCGACCTTGGCGAGCATCCGCAGCGAGGCGGCGTTGCGGTGGTCGGGGGCCGCGAAGCAGGCCGTCGCCCCGGGATAGCGCCGCGGGATCGAGGTGAGCCAGACCCAGGCCATCCGCGGCCCGATCCCGCGGCCCACGAAGGCCGGCTCCCCGATCGCGTAGTCGAAGCCGATCGCGTCCGGGTCGGGGGTGAGCAGCGCATAGTCGGGCTCGTCGCTGATCCGGTAGTCCTGGCAGAACCCGATCGAGCGACCGTTGACCTCGATCACCCAGAACGTCACCGGCGTCTTGCCGTCGATGTCGGGCCCGTAGTTGTCGGCCACCCAGTCGGGTGTGGGGTCGCCGTCCACGCCGTACCACCGGTGCACGTGCTCAGCGTTGAGCCAGCGGACCAGGTGGGGCAGGTCGCCGCGGGTCATCGGCCGCAGCGCCACCACCGGCATCGGGTCGGAGGAGAACTCCTTCACCTCACCGGAGAGGTCCACCGCGTACGCAGGCCGCCCGGCGATCCTCATCGCCGCCGCTCCCCAGCTCTCCCCCGGGCGCGTCACCCCGCCGAGACGGTGTGTCCCGTTGTGGACCGCAACCGGCGTGAACATGCACCCAGGTTAACGCCGCTGGGTCAGTGGGCCTGGCCGCCGCGGCGGTCGACGAGCGGCGGCTGGGAGGACCACGGGAAGTCGATCCAGCGGTCGGTCTTCTTGTAGACGTAGTCGGCGTTGATCACCGTCCACGGCTTCTCGAAGATCACCGCGGTGCGGGCCTCGGCCACGTGGCCCTCGCAGAAGTCGTGGACGATCTCCAGGGTCTTGCCGGTGTCGGCGACGTCGTCGGCGATGAGCACCTTCATCCCAGTCAGGTCGACGGCCGCTGGGGTCGGCGGGAGCATGATCGGAACGTCGAGGCGCTCGTTGATGCCGGTGTAGAACTCCACGTTGACCGCGGACAGGTTCTTCACGTCGAGCGCGTAGCCCAGGCCCATCCCGAGGGCGAGACCACCACGGGCGATGGAGAGCACGATGTCGGGCTCGTAGCCGCTGTCGACGACCTTCTGGGCGATGTCGCGCACCGCGGTTCCGAAGAGGTCGTAGGTCAGGATCTCGCGCTCTTGCTGCTCACTCACAGATCGGATTCTGGCACGAGACCGCCGGCGCCATCGTCATCGGCCAGGCTGAGCTCCTCGCGAACGATGCTGTAGGCCACACCGGCGCCGTATCCCTTGCGGGCGAGCATCCCGACCAGACGGCGGGTCTTGGTCTGGTCGTCGAAGCGCTCCAGGGAGCGCAGCTTGCGCCGGACCATCCGCCGGCCTGCCTCACGCTCGTCGTCGGGGTCGATCTCGTCGAGCGCGTCGCGAGCCACGTCGTCGTCGATGCCCTTGCGGCGCAACTCCTGGGCCAGGGCTCGTCGGGCCAGGCCCTTGCCGGGCTGTCGGCTGGCGATCCAGGCCCTGGCGAAGGCCTCGTCGTCGATCAGGCCGACCTCTTCGAAGCGGTCCAGCAGCCGCGTCGCCAGGGCTGCCGGAACCTCCTTCTTCTCCAGCTTGTCGGCAAGCTCCTTGCGGCTGCGCGCCTGGCCGGTCAGGGCGTCGAGGAGGATCTTCCGGGCGATCGCCTCGTGGTCGGGCTCGGGGTCGTTCTTGGGATCGGCGGGATCCGCAGGGCGAGGCTGCCTCCGACGGGAACGTGTTGGTTTCGACTCGTCGTCGCTCCTTCGTCGCGACGACGGCTCAACCGACGGGGGCGGCTCGACCGACGGCGACGGGGCTTTTCCGGCCCAGGCTTCGACGCCGAGGGTCACGTCCCCCAGCCAGTCGGGCGCAGGCCGTTCGTCCACCCAGGGATCCTGGGTGGACGAACGGTCAGGCCTTGACGAAGCCACAGGTCAGCCGGTGCCTGTGGACCTAGAAGTCCTCGACGCCGGCGGGCTCGGCCGCGGGCGCCTCGCCGTCGGCCGGGGCGTCGACGGTCGGCACGACCCCTAGCTTCTCCAGGATCCGCTTCTCCAGCTCGTTGGCCAGGTCGGGGTTGTCCTTGAGGAAGTTGCGGGAGTTCTCCTTGCCCTGACCGAGCTGGTCGCCCTCGTAGGTGTACCAAGCGCCGGCCTTGCGGACCAGGCCCGCCTCGACACCGACGTCGATCAGGCCGCCCTCGCGGGAGATGCCCTTCCCGTACATGATGTCGAACTCCGCCTGCTTGAACGGCGGGGCGACCTTGTTCTTCACGACCTTGACGCGGGTGCGGTTGCCGACCATGTCGGTGCCGTCCTTGAGCGTCTCGATCCGGCGCACGTCGAGTCGCACCGAGGAGTAGAACTTCAGCGCGCGACCACCGGTCGTGGTCTCGGGCGAGCCGAACATCACGCCGATCTTCTCGCGCAGCTGGTTGATGAAGATCGCGGTCGTGCCGGAGTTGTTGAGCGCACCGGTCATCTTTCGCAGCGCCTGGCTCATCAGTCGAGCCTGCAGACCGACGTGGCTGTCGCCCATCTCGCCCTCGATCTCGGCCCGCGGCACGAGCGCCGCGACGGAGTCGATGACGATCAGGTCGAGCGCACCCGAGCGGATCAGCATGTCGGCGATCTCCAGGGCCTGCTCACCCGAGTCGGGCTGGGAGACCAGCAGGGCGTCGGTGTCGACGCCGAGGTTCTTCGCGTATTCCGGGTCGAGCGCGTGCTCGGCGTCGATGAAGGCCACGATGCCGCCGGCGCGCTGCGCGCTGGCGACCGAGTGGAGGGCCACCGTCGTCTTACCCGAGGATTCCGGACCGTAGATCTCCACGACCCGCCCGCGGGGCAGACCGCCCAGACCCAGCGCCACGTCGAGCGCGATCGAGCCGGTCGGGATCACTTCCAGCGGAGCCCGGGTCTCATCGCCCAGCCGCATGACCGAGCCCTTGCCGAACTGCCTCTCGATGTTGGCGAGAGCGGCGTCCAATGCCTTCTCGCGGTCACCTGCCGCCATGTTCTTTCCTTCCTGAGGGGCAGACTTCTTCCCCTTGCCTGCCGCTTGTCCACGTGTCTTCGTCGTCATCAAGGCAGACGCTAGACGGGACCACCGACAGTTTTGAACGGGACCCTCTGGCACGGTGTTTCACGACCCGGTTTTTGCCTGGGCGATAGCACGAACCACGCTCCACCTACTACCACACACTAGCCCGAACAAGCGTTCGATGTGAACACCTGTTCGGGCGTGTCGGGGTCGCTGGATCCTCAGTGGCCCTGCATCTCGACCTGCTCGGCGGGGGCGGAGCCGCCACCCATCTCGTCGGCGACGGCGACCGACAGGCCACCGAGCATGAAGGCGATGATCACCGCGGCCAGGGCACCGCTGGAGAAGGACGGGATGAAGCGGCGTACGCCTTCCTGGACCGGCTCCGCGCCGTGGTACTGGTGGGTGAGCGCATGCCCCTTGCCCCGCTGGAGCAGGTATCGGTTGACCGGGAACGCCGCCACGAAGGCCACCGAGAGGGCGATCATCATCCCGATCCAGAACACGACGTTGACCAGGCCGGCCTCCATGGCCCCGGGGATCAGCGCCATCACCAGGTTGTCGACCAGCTCCATGGTGGCGATCGAGAGGGTGTCGGCGGCCAGCACCACGCTGAGCGCCGCGCCGACGGCCAGGCCCGACTTGAGCAGAGGCAGGGTCGAGAGGGCGTAGCCGAAGGCGAACGCGAGCGTGACAGCCAAGGCGATCGTCCATCCGGTGCTGAGCCCGATGGCGGTGCCGATCATCAGTCCGGCGATCTCGCCGATCGCACATCCGGTGAGGCAGTGCAGCGTGGCGCTGGCCGCCATCGCGTTCACCCCGCCCCCGTGCGCGCCGTGCGCGTCATGCGCCGAGTGCTCGCCGCCATGACCCTCATGGCCCTCGTGCATCGAGTGCTGATGCCCGCCGTGGTCGTGTCCGGCGTGCAGATGCTCGTCATGCGACGTCATGTCGCTCCCTTGGTCGTTCGGTCCGTTGTGCCTACCCGATATTCATACCCCATGGGGGTATGCACTCGCAAGCGACATCCGGTCGGAGACCTCACTTTGTCCAACCACGAAGGACTCCTTAGGGTGTGCTGTGTGTGGACGGCAGCGCGACGACGACAGCAGCGGACCCGTGCGGTCGCCCGCGCCGCCCTGCTGGCAGCGGTCGTGGTCACGGTCGCCGGTCTGCTGGCCATGCATGCGCTGAGCCTTCACGGCACCGACTCCGACGGTGAGCACGGCGCGCTGAGCCTGCCCGCCGCCCACGTCGAGCACACGCACGCTCTCGAGCACACCGGCCACGGAGCGGCCGACGACGCCGGTCACCCGGGCGGCGACGGGCACACGGCGATGATGCTGTGCGCGGCCTTCCTGCTCGCTGCCGGCGTGCTGCTGCTGAGCGGGCTGTGGCGGCGTACTCCTGCCTGGTGGTTCTCGCGGGCCCGCGACTGGTCCCGGACCAGCGGATTCGCGCCCTTGCTCACCTGTCCCGCGACCGGTCCGCCCTCCGTATGGGCCTACTCCGTCATCAGGTGCTGAGCGGCCTGACCCCGCCCGCGACCCGGCCATGCCCGAGGTCCGCAGGTGGCTCAGCGATGCCCGTGATCAGCACTTGACAAGGAGAAACAACAGATGCGTACGCAACGACCCCTCTTCCGCGCGACCTGGGCGGCGGCCGGCCTGGCCGTGCTGCTCACCCTGTCGGCCTGCGGCGGCAACGACGAGGCCGAGGCGCCTCAGAAGCTCTCGGAGACCGAGCACAACAAGGCCGACGTCACCTTCGCGACCGACATGATCCAGCATCACGCCCAGGCCCTGTCGATGGTCGACCTGACCATGGACCGCAACCTCGAGCCCGAGGTCCAGGAGCTGGCGGACTCGATCCGGGCGGCCCAGAGCCCCGAGATCGAGACCATGTCCGGCTGGCTCCAGGAGTGGGGCGAGGAGGTGCCGTCGACGATGCGTGACCACGTCAACGGCGGCCATGAGGGCCACGGCGACGGCGAGGACAGCAGCATGTCCGACTCCATGGAGGCCATGGACGACGACATGCCCGGGATGATGTCGGCCGAGGACATGGATGCCCTCGAGAACGCCTCCGACGCCGAGTTCAGCGACATGTGGCTGACGATGATGATCGAGCACCACGAAGGCGCGATCGAGATGTCCGAGACCGAGCAGGACGAGGGCCGGTTCAAGCCGGCCGTCGACCTGGCCGGGACGATCATCGAGTCGCAGACGGCCGAGATCGACACCATGGAGAAGCTCCTCGGCTGAGGACGCCGTGGTGGGCAGGGCCGCCCAGCGGCCCTGCCCACCACGCAGGCCCGTCAGGCCGCCTTACGGGCCACGTACGCAGCCCCGAACAGCACCGTGACCAGCAGGATCGTGCCGAGCGCCAGCGCCGGATATCCGGCCAGGTCGACGACCACGCCCGACACCGCCCCGGCGGCGGCAGCGGCGACGCCCATGATCAGGTCGGCGGTGCCCTGGACGTCGGCGCGCACCTCGAGCGGGGTGTGGTCCGCGACCGAGGTGGCCGCGGCGATCGTGGCCAGCGACCAGCCGAGGCCGAGCAGGAAGAGCCCGACGAAGATCCGCGCGGAGCTGCCCTCGGGCGCCGCGGCGCACAGGACCAGGGACACCAGGAGCACCCCGCCGCCGAGCGCCATCACATCGGCCCGGCCGACGCGGTCGGCGAGCCAGCCGGCGACCGGCGCGAAGGCGAACATGCCGAGTACGTGCCCGCTGATCACCAGTCCGATGATCTCCAGTCCGGCGCCGCCGTGCTCCATGTGGAGCGGGGTCATCACCATCACCGCCACCATCGTGGCGTGGGCGGCGGCCTGCCCGACGACCGCCGCCGCCAGCGCGGGCCGCTCCCGGATGACCGCGATCGCCCGGCGCCAGCTCGTGCCCTTCGCCTTCTCGGTGGCCGGGGCACCCTCTCGGGCGACCAGCAGCGGGTCAGGTCGCAGGAAGACCCCGACCACCAGCGCGGCGGCCAGCATCCCCACCGACCCGATCGCGAACGGCCCGGTCAGGGCCGGGATCCCGACGGAGTCGGAGAAGATCTCGGCGACGCCGGTCAGGTTGGGGCCGATCACCGCCCCGAACGTCGTAGCCCAGACCACGACCGACAGCGCCCGCGCGCGGCTCCTGGCAGGTGCCAGGTCGGTGGCCGCGTACCGCGCTCCGTTGTTGGCGGCGGTGGTCGCGCCCAGCAGTACGGCGCCGACCAGCAGCAGCGTCATCGATCCGACCACGCCGGCCAGCACCGCCAGCAGCCCACCGGCCGCCCCGAGCAGGTAGCCCGCCACCAGCCCGAACCGGCGCCCGCGCACGTCCATCACCCGCCCCAGGACGTACGCAGCGACGGCCGCGCCGAGCACCTGGGTCGTCTGCGAGAGACCTGCCATCGACTCCGAGCCGGACAGGTCGCGCGCCAGCAGGGAGGCGGTCGCGATGCCGATCGTGATGCCCATCGCCCCGACCGCCTGGGTGGCGACCAGGGTGAGGATGGTGCGCTTCTGGACCGCGGCCACCGAGGCCGGTGCGGCCAGCGTCACCGCTCACGCGCCGGCAGCTCCAGGGCCTTCCAGACCGCGGCCCAGACCTCCTTGGGCGGGACGCCGTCGTCGAGGGCCTCCTGGGCGGTGCGCCCGCCGAGGTCGCCCATGACGAACTGGCGGGCCCACGCTCGCGCGTAGCCCGCGCCGAGCGCCTCGTCCATCCGGGACCAGAACTCCGTGTGTCTCATCGCCCCGAATGCTACTCAGGCGCGCCGACGGGCGAGGACGTCGAGCCAGACGTCACCGAGGCGTCCGTCGGCGTGCCCGACCTCGAGCACCTCCCAGCCGGCCTCGTCCAGCGCCGCCCGGAGCGCGGGCTCGCGCCAGTAGACGAAGAGGCGGGGAGCCTCGATGTGACCGCGGTTGGTCCACTCCTCGCCGTCGCCCTCCTTCATCGACACGTGCAGCGCACCGCCGGAGCGGGTCACCTCGGCGAGCCGGGCGAGCACGGTCCCGAAGTCGTCGCGGGCCACGTGCAGCAGCGTCGCCGAGGCCCAGACCGCGGCATAGGGGACGTCGGGGTGGACCGGGTCGCGCAGGTCGTCGGTCAGCGGGTCCAGGCAGGCAGCGGCGTACCCCTGCTTGCGCAGGTGCGCCACGAACCCCTCGCTGATGTCGGTGCGCCGCACGCGCACTCCCCCGGCCTCGAGCGCCTTCGCGTCGTGGCCGGGTCCGGTGCCGATCTCGAGCACGTGGTCGCCGGGCTCGAGCACGGCCAGGAACCTGTCCAGGACCGAACGGTTCTCCTCGGCGAACGAGCTGCCCTGGACGTACGTCGCGACGCTGGCGTCGTAGGCGGCGACGGTCGCCTGCTTGGCGGCCGCGCGTACGTCCCACAGGTGGTGGACGACGTCGTGGAGGTGGTAGCGACCCAGCGACTCGACGCTGAACACGTCGCCGTTGGACCGGGTCCCGCGACGGCCCCAGGCGTCCGGCGGGACCTTCTCGTAGATGGTGGCGATCTCGTCGGCGGCGTCCATCAGCTGCTCGGCGACAACCGCCGGGTCCTGGCCGGCGTAGTCGCCCTCGAGGGCGGCCTCGTCCTGGTCCCAGTTGCGGAACCGCGGCTCGTCCTCGGTCAGCATCTGCTGCAGCCGCTCACCGAAGACTCTGTGGACGTCGCGTACGTGTGCTCCGTACTCCAGTGCCGACCACACTCCGGGCTGGGGGCGGTCGCGGGCGTTGTCAGCGGTGAGGTAGATCTCCCAGTACGTCGCGTTGTCCCGCACGATCTCGGGGAGCTGGTCCGCGGTCACCGCCCCGGCGATGAAGCCACACTCCGGGCAGGGCCGGTCGAGCACCCACGTCCAGTCCTTGGTGTCCGGCTCGATCGCGTCATAAGTCATGGATCAATCTTGACGGCCCGCCCGGGACCTCACGAGGGAGATCCTGCCTTTGAGACGCGAGTTGCTGCCGCTCAGGTGAGGAGTAGGGCGTCGAGCCGGCGGCGCACGACGACGAGGCCGATCGCCCCGAACACCAGCAGGTAGACCACCGAGACCAGCGAGCCCCACGACGGCACTCCGAGCGTCAGGTCTCGGCACAGCACGACGCCGCGGTAGAGGGGCGTGACCTCCACGACCCAGCGCAGCCACTCCGGATAGGCCGTGATCGGGAAGAACGTCGCGCTGAACAGGAACATCGGCATCATCGCGAGGGTGACCTTCTCGAAGTCCTGCCAGGAGGTCATGTAGGTCGTCAGCGCCATGCCGACGGCCCCGAAGGCCGACCCGATGAGCAGCGCCGCCGGCACCACCAGGATCGCCCACCAGGAGTGGACCAGGTCCATCGCGACCATGATCAGCAGGAACGCGGTCACGTAGATCCCGCTGCGCAGCTGGTTCCAGAGGATCTCGCCGACGGCGATGTCGACCGTACGCAGCGGGGTGGCCAGCATCTGGTCGTAGAGCTTGTTGTACTTCAGCTTGAAGAAGAAGTTGAACGTCGCATCCAGCAGCGACCCGTTCATCGCCGAGGCCGCGATCATCCCGGGGGCGACGAACTCGCGGTAGTCGACCGGCTTGCCGGCGTACTCGAAGCCGACCACCATCGCGCCCACGCCGATGCCGATCGAGAAGAGGTAGAAGACCGGCTCCAGGAAGCCGGTGATGAAGACCAGCCAGGCTCGCCGGTAGACCAGGATGTTGCGCCACAGCAGCAGCCGGGCGGCCTCGCCGCCTCGCAGCGGCCGGGCGACGGTGGCGCCCACGGCAGCGGAGAAGAGCGCCATCTCAGGAGACCAGCCTCTCGCCCAGGCTGCGCACCCCGAGCCACCAGCAGACGCCCGCGAGAAGTCCGAGATAGCCGACGTGGAACGCGGCCAGCGCCCAGTCGATCTCACCCAGCGCGAGCATCCGGGTCAGGTTGACGCCCTGCCACAGCGGCGAGGCCATCGCGACCTTCTCCAGCACCGGCCCGAGGTTGGCGACGGGGAAGAACGTGCCGGAGAACAGCGTCAGCGGGATCATCCCCAGCCGGAAGATCAGCGCGAACGACTCCTCGCCCTTGATCGAGAGCGAGAACAGCAGCACCGGCGTCGCGAAGGCCAGCACGACCAGCCCCTGCACCAGCCACGCCGTCAGCACGCCCCACCACGTCTCGAAGACGCCGAACGGGGCCAGGACCAGCAGGAAGACGCCGCAGGCGAACAGCGTACGCAGCATCAGGAAGCCCAGCTGGGCCAGCACGATGTGGGCGGCGGTCAGCGGCGAGGCGATCATCGAGAAGTAGATCCGCTGCCACTTGACCATCCCGTAGACCGGGTAGGTCATCTCGGAGAAGGCGATCGTCATCGCGTGTGCCGCGACCATGCCCGGGGCGACGAAGGCCAGATAGGAGTCGGCGCCCTCCAGCGTGGCCGGGTCGGCCTCCACGAAGCCGCCGAGCAGCACGCCCAGCGCGAGCACGTAGAAGAACGGCGTCACGAAGGTCGTGATCACCCCGCCCTTCCAGGTGCGCGCCAGGACGGTGAGCCAGTAGTCGCCCATCCGCAGCGCCCCGGAGACCAGGCCGGCGGGCGCGGTCGGCGGGGTCGCCGGTCCCGAGTCGGCGTAGTCGGCCATCAGTCCACCAGGGTCCGGCCGGTCAGGTGCAGGAAGACGTCCTCGAGGGAGGAGCGCCGCACCAGGGTGGCGACCGGCGACAGGTCGCGGCTGTGGACGGCCTCGATGACCGCCTCGCCGTCGTCGCTGTAGAGCAGCAGCCGGTCGGGCAGCACCTCGACCCGCTCGGCGAGGTCCTCGACCTTGGCCGCCAGCGCCTCGTGCTCACCGACGCCGAAGCGCAGCTCGGCGACCTCGCGGGTGGAGTGCTGCTGGATGAGTCCCAGCGGCGTCCCGTGGGCCACGATCCGGCCCTGGTCCATCACCACGAGCTCGTCGCACAGCTGCTCGGCCTCGTCCATGTAGTGGGTGGTCAGCAGCAGCGTCACGCCCGCCTGCTTGAGCCGGAAGAGCCGGTCCCAGATGACGTGACGGGCCTGCGGGTCCAGGCCGGTGGTCGGCTCGTCGAGCACCAGGATCTCGGGCCGGTTGATCAGGCTGCGGGCGATCGTCAGCCGTCGCTTCATGCCGCCGGAGAGGTCGTCGACCTTCGCCTTGGCCTTGTCGGTGAGCTGGACGAAGTCGAGCAGCTCCTCGATCCGGCCCTTCACCTCGGCCCTCGGCAGCCCGAAGTAGCGGCCGTAGACGAAGAGGTTGTCGTAGACGTTGAGCTCGACGTCGAGGGTGTCCTCCTGCGGGCACACTCCGAGCCGTGCCTTGATCCTCGGCCCGTCCTTGGCCGGATCCATCCCGAAGACCCGCAGCTCTCCTCCGCTCGGCGGCGAGACGCAGCAGATCATCCGCATCGTCGAGGACTTGCCGGCGCCGTTGGGCCCCAGGAAACCGAAGGCCACACCGGGGCGCACCGACACGTCGATCCCGCGCACCGCCTCGAAGTCGCCGAAGGACTTGCGCAGGCCGCGCGCCGAGATCATCAGGTCCTCACCCACGTCGGCAAAGACTAGATGGCGGCGCCGACAGTTTCGACCGAGTTCGGCTCGGCGCCTACCGCCCCTGCTGCTTCTGGCGCCGGTTGTAGTCGCGCATCCGCTGAGGTACGCCGACCACCGCGGCGTCGTAGGACGGGACCTGGTGCTTGTTGGCGAACTTGTGCGCCCATTGCGCTGACGGCACTCGCCGCCGGGTCCACTCGCCGTCATGCGCGACCAGCAGCAGGGTCACCTCGCTGACGACGGTGCGCGGCTCGACGAACCCCTCGACACCGCGCCGGGTCTTCACGAACTGCTCGAGATGCTGTTGGTCGGTGGAGTCCGCGGCGCGCACCCTTGTGGATCCGGTGTAGCTCTCGCCTGTCGGACGGCTCATGCGCGTCCCGCGGCGTCGGAAACGATCGAACAGGCTCACGGTGCAATTGTGCATCCCAGCGCCCAACGTACGCCTGGATAAACCTGTTGGGGGTCCACTCCGTGGTCGCCTATGTTGGAGCCTTTGACCCCGCGCCCCCATCGAGACCTGCCGCCACGGAGAAGCGATGAACCAGCCATGCCCCTAGACGACCTCGACGCGGAGCGCGAGCATCTGGCCGCCTCTCGGGAGGATCTGGCCCGGATGCGGAAGAAGGTGGAGTCGCTGGACTCCTCGACGGCCGGCAACTGGGTCAGCGCCGAGATCCTCGACGCCACCCTCGCGCGCAGGCTGGAGCAGCTCGCCGACGATCCGGACGTGCCGCTCTTCTTCGGTCGCATCGACCGGACGGCTGATCTGGGAGCGGAGTCCTTCCACATCGGCCGGCGCCACATCTCCGACAGCGCGGGCGACCCGATGGTGGTCGACTGGCGGGCTCCGGTCAGCGTCCCGTTCTACCGGGCCTCGCGGACCGAGCCGATGGGGCTGGCGCGGAGGCGGCGCTACGGCTTCTCCCACGGGGAGCTGACGGCGTTCGAGGACGAGTCGCTGACCGACGCCGGGGCCGGGCCGGAGCACTCGGCGATCCTCGAGGCCGAGATCGAGCGGCCGCGCGTGGGGCCGATGCGTGACATCGTCGCGACCATCCAGCCCGAGCAGGACGTGCTGGTCCGCGCCGACCTGTCCCAGACCATCGTCGTGCAGGGTGCGCCGGGGACGGGGAAGACGGCCGTGGGGCTGCACCGGGCGGCGTACCTCCTCTACGCACACCGTGACCAGCTGACCCGGCGCGGGGTCCTGATCATCGGCCCCAACGCCTCGTTCCTGCGCTACATCCGCGACGTCCTCCCTGCGCTGGGTGAGATCGAGGCCAAGCAGGCGACGATCGCGGAGCTGGTCGCCCTTCACGGCGCAGTCCGCGCTGAGGAGGCCGCGCCGGTGGCGACGCTGAAGGGCGACGTACGCCTGGCCGAGGTGCTCCGCCGGGCAGTCTGGTCCCACGTCGGCGACCCGGAGGAGGCGCTGGTCGTCCCGCGCGGCTCGCGACGCTGGCGGGTTCCGTCCTATGAGGCACGGGAGGCGCTGGAGGGGCTGCGTGCCAACGACCTTCGGTACGCAGCGGGCCGGGCGCTGCTCCCGCGCGCCCTGGCCCACCGGGTGCTGGTGCAGATGGAGCGCTCGGGCGACTCGCCCGACGACCGGGTGCACGACGCGGTCGCACGGGCGAAGCCGGTCAAGGACTACGCCGCCACGCTCTGGCCCGATCTCAAGCCCGCCCGGGTCCTGTTCCGGCTGTTCACCGACGCGGCCTGGCTGGCGGAGGTCGCCGACGGGCTGCTCTCGGAAGCGGAGCAGGCGAGCCTGATCTGGGAGAAGCCGCCGCGCTCGGCCGGCGCGGCGCGCTGGTCGCTGGCCGACCTGGTGCTCCTCGACGAGATCGCCGACCTGCTGGACCGCACGCCGTCGGTGGCCCACATCGTCGCCGACGAGGCCCAGGACCTCTCCGCGATGATGCTGCGCGCGCTCGGTCGCCGTTCGACCACGGGCTCGCTGACGATCCTCGGGGACCTCGCCCAGGCGACCACGCCATGGGCCTCCTCGTCGTGGGCCGACGCTCTGGCACATCTCGGCAAGCCTGACGGCCACGTCGAGCAGCTGACGCGTGGCTTCCGGGTCCCGGCCGACGTGATCGCCTACGCGGCCCGCCTCCTCCCCCACATCGCCCCCGACCTCGAGCCGCCGGTCGCGGTACGCCGCACCCGCGGAGACCTCACCTTCACCACCTCGTCGATCGTCGAGGCGCTCGGGGCGGCGCTGGAGCGCCCCGGGTCGGTGGGGCTGATCGTGCCCGACGCCTCGCTGGCGGCGGTGCGCGCCGAGCTGACCGCGGCCGGGCTCTCCTTCGCCGAGATCGCCCTCGCGGAGCTCAGCGCGGACGACGAGGAGACCGAGTTCGACGCCCATCTCGACCTCGTTCCCGCCTCGCTGGCGAAGGGGCTCGAGTTCGACCACGTCGTCGTCTCCGACCCGACCGGGATCATCGCCGGCGAGCCCGACCGCGACACCGGCCTCCGCCGCCTCTACGTCTGCCTCACCCGCGCGGTGACCTCCCTGGTCGTACGACATGACGGCCTCCCCGAAGAACTCGGTAGCGTGCCGGAGCGGGTTGATGCGAAGGTGGGCGCATGATCGACACCCGCCCTGATCCGCTGGTGAAGGCCGAGTGGCCGCTGCACACCGAGCGCCTGGTGATCCGCCGGATGGTGCCCGCCGACATCGAGCCGACCTGGGCCTTCCGAGGTCTTCCCGAGGTGGCCGAGTGGGTGACCACCGCGTTCGCGGACCTCGAGGCCTACCGCAAGGTCTTCGAGAATCCCGACATCATCGGCCCCGCCCTGGTGATCGAGCGTGACGGCGTCATCGTCGGCGACCTCATGCTGCGGATCACCGACCCGTGGTCGCAGACCGAGGTGCGCGAGCACGGCAACGGCACCCAGGCCGAGCTCGGCTGGACGATCGACCCCGCCCACCAGGGCAACGGCTACGCCACTGAGGCCGTACGCGCCGTGCTCGACGTCTGCTTCGGCCCTCTGGGCCTGCGCCGCGTCGTCGCGGAGTGCTTCGCCGACAACGAGGCCTCCTGGCGGCTCATGGAGCGCCTCGGCATGCGGCGCGAGTCGCACACCGTCAAGGACTCCCTGCACCGCACCCGCGGCTGGCTCGACGGCCTCTCCTACGCGATCCTCGCCGAGGAGTGGGCTACGCGTTGAGCGCAGCCTCGATCGCCGCCTCGCAGTGCAGGCGGGTCGTCGGGAACAGCGGCACACCCGCGTACGCCTCGATCGGCAGCAGCAGCTCGATCTCGGTGCACCCGAGGATCACGCCCTCGCAGCCGGCAGCGACGAGACGCTCGATGACCTCCAGGTACGCCTGCCGGGAGCTGTCCAGGAAGGTCCCCAGACACAGCTCCTCGTAGATGATCCGATGGACGGTCTCCTGGTCCGGCTCGCTGGGGACGATGACCTCGAGGCCGTGGCCGCGGAGCCGGTCGGCGTAGAACGGCTGCGACATCGTGAACCCGGTGCCGAGAAGTGCGACCCGCCCGACCCCCGCCGCCTCGACCGCAGCCGCCGTCGTGTCGCCGAGGTGCAGGAAACGATCCCCGTACGTCTCCTCCAACGCCCCGGCCACTTTGTGCATCGTGTTCGTGGCCAGCACGATCACCTCGGCCCCGGCCGCGCTGAGCGTCGCCGCCTCCGCGGCAAGCCGCTCCCCCGCCCGCTCCCACTCGCCGGATGCCTGCATCTCCTCGATGTCGGCGAAGTCCACCGACCGTACGAGCAGGTCCGCCGAGTGCAGTCCCCCGAGTCGCTTCGCGGTGATCTCGTTGAGCAGGCGGTAGTACTCCGCCGTCGACTCCCAGCTCATCCCACCCAGTACGCCGATCCTTCGCATGCCTTTCAGTCTGCCTGGGCGGCCAACACGATCCTGAACGGGATCGAGCACCTGTTTGCCGTAGTTGGCCGTTCGTGGTGGACGTCTTGGGAAACGCGCTCGCCGCCGACCCTTTGGGGGAGGGTGTTCTCGACGAATCCCGGAGTCAAGGACGGCCTTCGGCCGCCGGCTTCGCCGGTCGCCTTCGGCGATCCTTGACACCGGGCTCCGTCGAGAATTTTGGCTGGCTATCGGGTCGGCGG
>NZ_JBEORF010000017.1:0-139295 GCF_040302125.1 Nocardioides sp. NPDC127514
GCGGTTATTTCGGCGGCGTAACCGTTTCGGTCCTCCTCGATGAAACCAGCGATGGCGGTCGCCGGTGATGTCGCGATAGTCCCGGGCGTGGTAGACGAGAGTGCACTCTCGTCGCCCACAACTGCGTTTTCGGCAGACGGAACTGACGTCTCGGGTGGCTAGGGGAGGCGGATCTGGCGGCCGTCGGCGCCACGCTGGGAGCCGGTGATGCGGTCGCAGGAGCCGGTGTCGACCCAGCAGCGGAGGTACCAGGACTCGGCGGCGGTCGCGGTGTAGAGGACGACGCTGCGGTCGGACTCGAAGCCGGCGACGCGGACCTTCTCGACGGAGTCGGGTACGCGCAGGTCAATGTGCTCGGAGGTGCTCATGTTGACCGCGATGCCGCGCTCGGCGCCGTAGCCGATCATCCCGGGGTCGCTGGGGTTGCGGGCGATGGCGACGATCGAGCCGTCGGGGGAGTCGGCGACGGACCCGGGCAGCGGCGCGTGGACGCCGGGCTGGGTGAGGCTGCCGTCGGCCTCGATGGCGGCGAAGCGGGCCTCCCACTCGCCGGGGTTGTGAAGAAGTACGCCGCGCCGCAGCGGGATCAGCTGCTGGTAGCCGAGCGGCAGCGAGATCCGCTGGGTGGCCTCGCCCGGATCCCAGGCGGTCACCGGCGGCCGGGAGACGGTGAGCTCGCCGTAGTTGCCGGGCACCGCCGGCGGGGCGGGCACGATGCCGGTGCGGAAGTACGCGCGGGTGCGGTCGGTACCGAGGACCGCGGTGGCGGCAGGCGTGCCCTCGAGCACGAGCCGGTCGGTCTCCTCACCCGTCGTGGTGTCCACCGCGACGAGGGCGGAGACGGCGTCGCCGGTCTGCTGGAGCGCGAAGAGCTGGTTGCCATCCTTGCTCAGGACCGGCTGGGTCCACAGGCCGGGGACCTGGATGGTCGACCCGCGCCGCGCGATCCACACCGGACCGGGCTTGTCGGCGCGCTCGTACATCAGCACCGTCCAGCCGGCCACGCTCATCTGCGACCCGAAGACCTTCTGCGGCTTCGCGCCGAGCTGGAGCCGGCCGGCCTGGTCCACGAAGGGCAGGGTCGTCGCGGGGCCGACGGGGAGATCGGCGTACGTCGCCGGGATGGCCGGCTCGCTGTTGCGGACCGTCGGAGCGGGCGGCGCCGGCGTCGGTACGTTGGCGCCGGTGCGACCTTCGGCGAGCCGGGTGGTGTGGACGGCCAGCCAGGCCACGGAGGCGATCAGGGCGAGGATGATGCAGGCCGAGAACAGGATCCCGGCGCGGCGGCTGGGCCGCACCGTGGTCTGCGGCTCCTCGAGCACCACGGTGGGCTGCTCCTCGTCGATGTGCACGTCGGTGATGGTCGTACCTTCCTCGTCCTGTCTCCCGAAGGCTGCGCTGTCGAAGCGGTGCTGCGGACGTGCCCCGAGTCTCTCCACGGTAACCACGTGGAGGCGTCGGAATCAGGAGCGATCAGGTGAACAATCCGTTTTCACATGCCGTCGGTATGTCCGGAAGCGCCGGAGATGGCCTAAGGTCGATCGCGTGGTGAGAAAACGAGTAGCTGATGCAGGCAAACAGGCCGGAAGAGTAGTCGGCGCGGTGCGGGAGACGGCCGGGAAGCTGGTCGCCGACGTGGTGTCCGGCAAGGTCAAGGTCCCTTCCGTTCCGAAGGTCAAGGTGCCGCGGCCAGGGCGCAAGGCGCCGGCCAAGGCCGCTGAGCCGGTCGTGCCGCCCGCCAAGCGGGTCGCCGAGCCGGTGAAGCCCGAGCCCACCGTCGAGGCCGCTGCGGACCCGGTCGCCCAAGCGGCCGAGAAGACTGCGCCGGCGAAGAAGACCGCCGCCAAGAAGACCACGGCCACGAAGAGCCCCGCGAAGAAGACGACGACCGCGGCGAAGAAGACGACGGCGACGAAGTCCACCGCGGCGAAGAAGACCACGGCGACGAAGTCCACGGCGGCGAAGAAGACCACCGCCAAGAAGACCACGGCGAAGAAGACTCCCGCGGCGAAGAAGGCCACCACCGCCGGTGCGGCGACCCCCGCGACTCCGGCGACGGAGACCTCCGCCGCAGCCGCCCCTGCGAAGACGACGGCCGCGAAGAAGACGACGGCCAAGAAGACCGCAGCCAAGAAGACGACGGCCAAGAAGACCGCAGCCAAGAAGACGACGGCCAAGAAGGCTCCGGCGCAGAAGACGGCGGCGAAGAAGACGACCGCGGCGACGAAGGCTCCCGAGAGCGGGGCATCGACGAGCCCGACGACCGGGGCCGAGACGCCGTCGGGCGACTCCTAGCCCGGACTCCCGACGCGCACGGAGGCGAGAGTCGTACGCGGCCCGAGCCCCAGGCTGCGTACGGTCTCGAGGTCCTCGAGGGTGTCGACGTCGTGGCGCAGCGAGTGGAGGTCGCCCTCCAGCGGATGGGCGCCGCCGTCGCGATGGGCGGCGGCAGACCCGGGCCCGAACGCGGGCTGGAACCGGTCGTGGGCCGCGGTGTAGAGGGTGGTGCCCCCACCCGCCGCGTCCTCGACGTACGCAGCCCCGAACCCCTCCGCCGCGCGCAGCGCCGCGTCCAGGTCGGCGGAGCGGAGCGCGGGCAGGTCGCCGCAGAGCGCAGCGGGGCGGAGCCCCGGCCAGCGGCGCCGGGCTTCGAGCGCTCCCTGCACGAGGGTCTCGTTGAGGTCGCCGCTGACCCCGTCGGGGATGACGGCGGCGCCGAGACGGGCGACATCGGCGGCGAAGTAGGAGTCGTCGGTGATCACCAGCACGGCGCCGACGCCGGTGGCGGCCAGGCACGACTCGGCGGTGTCGAGGGCGAACGAGCGGGCGAGATCGGCCCGTTCGTGCGACTCGATTCCGACCAGCCGGGACTTGCCGCGCGCCGGGGGTTTGACGGGCAGCAGTACGACGTAACCGGGTGCAGGTACAGGCATCGAGGTAGATCCTGACAGGTATCTCACAACCACGCGGAGACGGCCCGGTAGCCTGCCCTGCGTGGGAAAGTACCGGAAGTTCCAGGAGGGCAAGCTCGGCTGGCCGTGGGTCGTGGCTGTCGGCATCGTGAAGCCCGTCCTCCTCGCCACCACCAAGCACCAGTGGGAGGGCGGCGAGAAGATCCCGGAGAGCGGGGGAGCGGTGTTCGCGCTCAACCATGTCTCCGAGATCGATCCGTTCACCGCCGCGCACATCGTGTGGGACTACGGACGTAGGCCGAGCTACCTGGCCAAGGCGGCGTTGTTCAAGGGTCCGTTGGGCAAGTTCCTGCGGGCCGCCCGGCAGATCCCCGTGGACCGGACCGCAGGTGCGTCGGCGTTCGATGCGGCGGTGAAGGCCGTCAACGAGGGCAGCATCGTGGTCGTCTACGTCGAGGGGTCCATCACCAAGGACCCGACCGGCTGGCCGATGCGCGGCAAGTCCGGTGCGGCGCGGATCGCGCTCGCGACCGGTGCCCCGGTCTACCCGGTGGGACAGTGGGGAGCACAGGAGCTGCTTCCGGCGTACTCTCTCAAGCCGCACCTGATCGGTCGCAAGATGATCCAGATGAAGATCGGTGATCCGGTGGACCTGAAGGACCTCGAGGTCCAGGAGCACACGCCGGCGGTGGTGAACCAGGCGACCGACCGGATCATGAAGGCGATCGTCGGCCTGGTGGCCGACATCCGGGAGGAGGAGCCGCCCAGCGAGCTCTTCGACCCGAAGAAGGCCGGCGTCAACGCGACCGGCGACCCCCGCAAGACGAAGAAGAAGGACGACAATTGAGCGAGCTTGGCAAGGTAGCGGTCTTCGGAGCGGGCTCATGGGGCACCGCCTTCTCGGTCATCCTCGCCGACGCTGGCAACGACGTGACCATGTGGGCGCGGCGTGAGGAGGTCGCGGCGGCGATCAACGACACCCACGAGAACCCCGACTACCACCCCGGCACCGAGCTGCCGCACAACATCAGCGCCACCCATGACATCGAGAAGGCAGCGCACGGAGCCGATCTGGTCGTCCTCGCGGCGCCCTCGCAGACGCTGCGCGCCAACCTCACCGACTGGGCGCCGTTCCTGCCCCAGGACGTACCGCTGGTCTCGCTGATGAAGGGTGTCGAGCTCGGCACCCTCGAGCGGATGAGCGAGGTGATCGCCCACGTCACCGGTGCGGGGCCGGAGCGGATCGCGGTCGTCAGCGGCCCCAACCTCTCCAAGGAGATCATCCGTCGCGAGCCCGCCGCCGGTGTGGTGGCGTGTGCCGACGAGGAGGTCGCCAAGACGATCCAGGCGCGTGTCCACTCGCCTGCGTTCCGTCCCTACACCTCGACCGACGTGGTCGGCTGCGAGATCGGCGGGGCCTACAAGAACGTGGTCGCGATCTCGACCGGGATGGCCGCCGGGATGGGGTTCGGCGACAACACCCAGGCGTCGCTCATCACCCGCGGTCTCGCCGAGACGGCACGCCTGGCGATGCAGCTCGGCGCCAACCCGATGACGCTCATGGGTCTGGCCGGCCTGGGCGACCTGGCCGCGACCTGCTCCTCGCCGCTCTCCCGCAACCGTACGTTCGGGGAGAAGCTCGGCAAGGGCATGACCACCGCCGACATC
This sequence comes from Nocardioides sp. NPDC127514, assembly GCF_040302125.1. Taxonomy (NCBI): domain Bacteria; kingdom Bacillati; phylum Actinomycetota; class Actinomycetes; order Propionibacteriales; family Nocardioidaceae; genus Nocardioides; species Nocardioides sp. NPDC127514. The sequence continues at coordinate 4,581 of NZ_JBEORF010000017.1, forward strand.
CTCGCCTCCAGCCACCAGGTCGCCGAGGGCGCCAAGTCGTCGCACTCGCTGCGCGAGCTGGCGGCGAAGGTCGGGGTGGACGTGCCGCTGGCGCAGTACGTCGACGACGTCGTCTCCGGCGCCAAGACCGTCAGCGAGATCATGGACGAGATGCTCGAGCGGCCGACGAAGGCCGAGACCGAGTAGGACGCGCTCGCTGGTCGAGCCGCCGGAGCCGCCAGGCGGAGGCGTGTCGAGACCAACACGGCAAGCGACCGTGTTGGTCTCGACACCGGCTCGCTAGCGCTCGCCGGGCTCGACCAGCGGAGCGGTCAGCGACTCAGGCTGTTCCGAGGTCCTTCCACGGACCCCACTCCTCGGTGCCCGGGATGTTGCCCTGGGTCCACCACTTGGCCTCCCACAGGTGACCGCCGTAGGTGACACGGTCGCCGGCGACGTACACCGTGGTCGCCGACCATGCAGCCGCTCCGCCAGGCGGGTCGGTCGGCGGGTCCGTGGGCTCCTCGGTGGGCGGGTCGGTCGGGTCCGGCTCCTCGACCGGGCCGCCGGTGCCGTTGCGCATGGCATCGGCGAAGGTGCCGATCAGCTCGCCCTGGCGGTCACCGGAGAGCTCCCACCACATGCCTCCGCCGAGGCCCTTCGAGATGGCGTACGCCGCCTTCTGGGCGATCGTGCGCTTGTTGTCGTAGCTCCACCACTGGTTGCCGTCGTACCGCCACCCGGCGCCGGTCGCGGCGTCGTAGTGGTCGGTGCCGCGGGACTTGAGCTTGTCGTAGTCCTCGTTGCCGGCCTCGTACGTCCCCGGTGCCGCGGCGGTCGCCGGGCCCCATGGGGCGGAGGAGGTCGCACCCTGCCAACCACGGCCGTACGCCGCCATGCCGAGCCCGAGCTGGGCCGGGGAGATGCCGGCGTCGAGGTACTCCCGGACCGACTCGTCCACGCTGAACCGCTTGCCGTCGGGGCGCGGGTCGGCGGGGTCGGCGTAGAGGTTGCCCTGGTGGCCGGTCAGCGTCGGGTCCCAGGCACCCCACAGGTCGTAGCCCTGGATGTTGCCGAAGTCGAGGGAGTTGAAGATCGCCGGGTCGTTCCAGCCGCCCGCCTCGATGTCTTGCGGATTGGCCGGGAGGAACGCGGAGAGCTGGTAGTCCTTGCCCGTGGTCGAGCCGAGGGCGTCCAGCTGGGAGCGGAACTCGGCCAGCAGGGCCTTGAAGTTGGCGCGGTCGTTGACCGGGTCGACGTGGTTGCCGGTGTTGCCGTTGGGCGAGCCCGGCCACTCCCAGTCGATGTCGAAGCCGTCGAAGACGCCGGCCGCCGCTCCGGCGCCGCCACGGCCGTCGATGACCGGCAGGTTGCCCTTGATGTAGAGGTCGATGCAGGAGGAGACGAGCTTGCGTCGTGACTCCGGCGTCGCCGCCGCGAGGGAGAAGTTCTTCGACCAGGTCCAGCCGCCCAGCGAGAGCAGGACCTTCAGGTCGGGGTGCTTCGCCTTGAGCTGCTTGAGCTGGTTGAAGGAGCCGGCCAGGGGCTGGTCCCAGGTGTCGGCCGTGCCGGAGACGGACGCGTCGGCTGCGTACGACATCCCGTAGTCGGCGTAGGCGTCACCGGCACCGTCTGAGCCGTTGGGCCCCTCGCCCTGGGCCTTGTTGGCCTCGAAGCAGGTCAGCGTCTGGTGGTGGATGTTGCCGAAGGCGTAGTTGAGGTGGGTGAGGTCGTCGGCGACCCCGGACGTCTCCAGCTGCTTGAGCTTGAAGGCTCGGCCGTAGACACCCCACTGCACGAAGTAGCCGACGTTGCGGTAGCCGTTGATCGCGGTCGGCTGCGCGGCGGCCGTCGTCAGCGATGCGCTGGACGGGGTGCTGGTGAGGACGAGCGCGCCGGTGAGGGCGAGCGCTCCGGCGAGTGCGCCGATGAGAAGGCCGACTGCGCGGCGTGATCTTCGTGAGGGCAAGGCGACATGCATGGTGACACCTCCGAGGTGATGGCTGGCTCGGGCACCAGGCGCCCGAATCGCCATTCGATGGTGGCAGCCGGTTTGTTTGTAAGCAACCCTTACTAATTAAGGAATTTCAGAACGTAATTCGAGGTCGGCGCCGAAGTAGTACGTTCGATGAGCCGCCAATCTCTGGGAGATCGCCATGCTCGGACGCCGCTCTGCAGTTGTCGCCACACTGACCGGAGGCGCGCTCGCGCTGGCCACCCTGGTCCCGTACGCCGGGGCGACCGCCGCCCCGGAGGACAGGTTGGCGCCACCACCGAAGGTGCCCACCGCGGTCGGTTACGGAGGCGCGGTGGCCAGTGTCGACGCCGACGCGAGCCGGATCGGGCTCGAGGTGCTGCGCAAGGGCGGCAACGCGACCGACGCCGCGGTCGCGACGGCGGCGGCGCTCGGCGTGACCGAGCCCTACTCGGCCGGTATCGGCGGGGGCGGCTTCTTCGTGCACTACTCCGCGCGCACCGGGAAGGTCGAGACGATCGACGGTCGGGAGAAGGCGCCGGCCGCGATGCCACGCGATGCGTTCATCGACCCGGAGACCGGGAAGGAGTATCCGTTCTTCCCGGACATGGTCACCAGCGGCGCCTCGGTCGGAGTGCCCGGCACGCCGCTGACCTGGGACAAGGCGCTGAGGAAGTGGGGCACCCGCTCGCTCGGCCAGTCGCTCGAGCCGGCCGCACGGCTGGCTCGCCGGGGCTTCGTCGTCGACCAGACCTTCCGCCAGCAGACCGTCGACAACGCGGAACGTTTCGCAGCGATCGATTCCACCGCCGAACTATTCCTTCCCGGAGGATCCGCTCCCGAGGTCGGCAGCCGGTTCCGCAACCCCGACATCGCCGCGACCTACGACCTGCTCGCACGCAAGGGCGTGAAGGCTTTCTACCGTGGCCCGCTGGCCGCGGAGATCGCCGCGACCGTGGCCGAGCCGCCCAAGAGCGACGACACCGACCTCCCGGTTCCGGCCGGCTGGGTGACCACCGAGGACCTCGCCGCCTACACCGCCCCCGACCGCGAGCCGACCCGCTCGACCTACCGCGACCTGGACGTCTACGGGATGGCCCCGCCGTCCTCGGGCGGCACCTCGGTGGGCGAGGCGCTCAACATCCTGGAGCGCTACGAGCTGGCCGGGATGACCAACACCGAGGCCTACCACCATCTGCTCGAGGCGAGCGCGATCGCCTTCGCCGACCGCGGCGCCTACCTCGGCGACCCCGACCACGTCGACGTGCCCGTCGAGGCGCTCCTCGACGACACGTTCGCCGCCGAGCGGGCCTGCGGCATCGACCCCGCGGCGGCCCAGCCCAAGCCCGTGGCGGCCGGTGATGCGTACGACTTCGACGGGGTCTGCGACGGCGCGGAAGGCGCCGGCACGACGGCGAAGGACACCGAGAACCTCGAGACCACCAACCTGACTGTGGTCGACCGCTGGGGAAACGTCGTCGAGTACACCCTGACCATCGAGCAGACCGGAGGATCCGGGATCACCGTGCCCGGCCGCGGCTTCATCCTCAACAACGAGCTGACCGACTTCTCGACGACCTACCGGGCCGACGACCCCAACCGGATCGAGCCCAACAAGCGCCCGCGCAGCTCGATGTCACCCACGATCGTCCTCTCCGACGGCCGACCCGTGCTGGCGGTCGGGTCGCCGGGAGGCTCGACGATCATCACCACGGTGCTCCAGATCCTCATCGAGCGGTACGCGCGCGACCGGACCCTGCCCGAGGCCATGGCGGCGCCGCGGGTCTCCCAGCGCAACGGGGCGAACACGGGTGCCGAGCCGGCGTTCATCGAGGCGTACGGAGGGCCGCTGACATCGCTGGGGCACACCTTCGCCCCGACCGCTGAGCTCGGCGCGGCCACCGCGATCGAGATCGGCCCTGACGGGCTGCTGACCTCGACCGCCGAGCCGTGGCGACGCGGTGGTGGGTCGGCGCTGGTGGTGAGCCCGATCGACTGACCAGCGTCGGTGTCAGAGGCGGTCCAGCGCCTGGAGGAGGTCGGCCCAGAGGTCGTCGACGTCCTCGACTCCGACCGACATCCGCACCAGCCCCTCGGGCACCGTCGCCGACTCGGTCTTCCAACGGCGACGGCGCTCGAAGGTGGACTCGACGCCGCCGAGGGAGGTCGCGTGGACCCAGAGCGAGGTCGAGTGGGTCAGGAGGTCGGCCTGCTCCGCCGTGGGAAGGACGGCCGCGAGCATGCCGCCGAACCCGGGGTAGCGGACCTCGGCGACCGCCGGGTGCGCTGAGAGCCGCTCGGCGAGGGTCGCCGCGTTGGCGGAGGAGCGCTCGACGCGCAGGTGCAGCGTACGGATGCCGCGAAGCGCCAGCCACGCCTCGAACGGGCCGGGGATCGCGCCGAGGAGGTCGCGACGGGCCTTGAGCACGTCCCACAGCGTGTCGTCGGAGACCACGACCGCGCCCATGACGACGTCGGAGTGCCCGGCGATGAACTTGGTGGCCGAGTGGATGACGATGTCCGCGCCGAGCGCGAGCGGCTGCTGGAGCAGGGGAGTGGCGAAGGTGTTGTCGACCACGACCCGCGCCCCGGCCTTGTGCGCGGCGGCGATGACGGCCGGCAGGTCGGCGAGCTGCATCCCCGGGTTGGTCGGCGTCTCGACCCAGACCAGCGCGACCTCGCCGTCGAGCTTCTCGAGCAGCTTCACGACCGCGGCGGTGTCGGAGAAGTCCGCGAGGCGTGCGGTCAGCCGGCCGCGCCCCTCGAGGTCGGCCAGCTGGCCGATGGTCCCCAGATAGCTCTGCTCCGTCGCCACGACCACCGAGTCGTTGACCAGGTCGAGCAGCGTCGCGATCGCCGCGAGCCCGGAGGCGAACGACAGCGCCCGACCGCCCTCGAGCTGCCCGAGCGCCTCCTCGAACGCCACCCACGCGTCGTTGGTGTAGCGCCCGTACTCCTTGTCGCCGCCGGCCACATAGGTCGAGGCCATCGTGATCGGTACGTTGAGCGGCTGGTCGGGCTCGTGGGCCGGCCGCCCGGCGTGGACGGCGATCGTGGCGGGCTTGTGATCCATGACTTCGACCCTATTGCCCGCTCGACAACCGGGCTCACGCGCCGCGCGGTTACGGGTCAGCGCATGGTCCCGGATAAGGTTGCGGCCGTGTTGACGACCCTGCTGGATGGACGTGCCTTCGGTGAGAAGCACGGCAAGGATGCTGCCACTGTCGTGGCCCTGCACGGCTGGGCCCGCAACCGCAGCGACTGGGGCTCGACGCTCGAGGGCCTGGACGCGCTCGCGCTCGACCAGCCCGGCTTCGGTGCGACCCCGGCCCCCGATGAGGCCTGGGGGACTAGGGAGTACGCCGAGTGGCTCGCCAAGATCTTGCGGGACCTCGACCGACCGGTTCTGGTTGGGCACTCCTTCGGCGGCCGCGTCTCGGTCCAACTCGCTGCTGCGCATCCCGAACTCGTCCGCGGTGTGGTGCTCACCGGCGTACCTCTGTTCCGCCCCAAGGTCGGCGGAAAACCCAAGCTTGCTTACCGGGTCGGTCGTTGGGCGTACTCGAAGAAGCTCATCCCAGAGTCAAAGATGGAGCAGCTGCGGGAGAAGTACGGATCATCGGACTACCGCAACGCGAAAGGCGTCATGCGCCAGGTGCTGGTGAAGGCCGTCAATGACGACTACACCGACCAGCTGGCAGCCATCCCGAAGGACCTTCCGGTCCGCCTGATCTGGGGTGAGAACGACACCGCCGCACCGGTCTGGATGCCCGGTGAGGCCATGGAGATCCTGGGGGACAACGCGACCCTGGAGATCGTCCCCGGTTCCGCGCACCTGCTCGACGCGGGGCTGGTCAAGAGCCTTCGAGGCGCCATCGACGAACTTCGTACGAACTGAATCTGAGGGGCTGAAGAAGAAGCATGTGGATCGTCCTGGTCACCTCCGCGCTGACCCTGGTCTCCTACTACCGCTGGCTGCGGGTCGCTCAGCGTGAGCACTACGAGCCGACGCGGCTGTTCGCGATCGAGTGGATCTGGGTCAAGGCACGCCCGGTCGAGGCGATCCTGCTCGCCGCGGTCGTCGTGGTCTGCCTGGCCTCGTTCGTGCTGCCCTACGGCGCGCTCGTCGGCGCGCTGCTGTTCATCGGCTGGCCGGTGGGGATGAGCTTCACCGGGGCCAAGCGGCTGGTGTGGACCGACCGCGTCAAGCGCCTGGCCGGTGTGCTCTTCGTACTGCATGCGATCCTCACCCTGGTGATCGCACTCGTCGTGCCGGCCGCCGCCGGCCTGCTCCCGATCCTGGCCGTCCCGCTGGCCGAGGCCGCGCTGGCGATCATGTGGCCGATCGAGAAGGCGATGGCGAAGAAGTGGCAGGTCCAGGCGGCCGCCACGATCAAGAAGGTCAACCCGCGGATCGTCGCGATCACCGGCTCCTACGGCAAGACCTCGACGAAGAACTACGCCACCCACCTCATGCAGGGCCGCTGGTCGACGCTGGCCTCGCCGGCGAGCTTCAACAACGCGATGGGCCTCTCCCGCGCGGTCAACGACCGGCTCCAGCCCGGCACCGACATCTTCGTCGCCGAGATGGGCACCTACGGCCCCGGCGAGATCGCCGAGCTGACCGAGATCTTCCCGCCCGAGGTCGCCGCCATCACCACGATCGGCGAGGCCCACCTGGAGCGGATGAAGTCGCGCGAGACGATCGTGAAGGCCAAGTCGGAGATCCTCCCGAAGGCCTCGACCGTGGTGCTCAACATCGACGTACCCGAGCTCGCGCTCATCGCCGAGAACCTCCGCGCCAGCAAGCGCGTCATCGCCTGCTCCGCCGTCCCGGGCACCACCGCCGAGGTCGTGGTGACCGACTCTGCTCTCCAGATCAACGGCGAGACGTACGCCGTCCAGCTGCCCGACGAGGTCGGGCACCCGATCAACGTGGCGATCTCCGTCGGCCTGGCCCTCGCGGTCGATGTCCCGATCGAGACGATCACCCAGCGGCTGGCGTCGATCCCCGGCACGCCCCACCGCGCCGAGGCCAACAAGACGCCCGGCGGCGTCTGGGTCATCGACGACACCTTCAACTCCAACCCCACCGGCGCCGCGGCGGCGCTCGCGAAGGCCAAGCGGCTGGCAGGGGAGTCGGGCACGGTGTGGACCATCACGCCCGGTATGGTCGAGCTGGGCACCGAGCAGGCCGCGCGCAACATCGAGTTCGCGCAGGCTGCGACGGCCTCCGACAAGATGCGGCTGTGCATCGTCGGTCGCACCAACCGAAAAGCGCTGCGTTCGGGGGAGCCAGCGCGAACCACTGCGTTCGAGAGCCGTAAGGCGGCAGCGGATCATGCTCTGACCGCGGCCAAGGAGGGCGACGTGGTGCTGTACGAGAACGACCTCCCCGATCACTACGCGTAGGACCCCAGGAGCTTCCACCATGAGCGTAACCAAGGCCACCATCGTCTTCGGCGGTCCCAGCGCCGAGCACGACATCAGCATCCTCACCGGCCTACAGGCCGAGCGGGTCCTCTCCGGTGCCGGCGTCGAGGTGACGTGCCTCTACTGGGCGCGCTCCGACAAGTGGTTCCTGGTGCCCGCCAAGCAGGAGGCGCGTGACTTCCTCGGCGGCGAGCCGAAGGGCTCCAAGGCCGTCGAGTTCCGCCTCGGCACCGAGAAGGGCGACGGGTTCTACACCGTCGGTGGCTTCGGCGGCGGCAAGCGCCTCGAGACCGGCCCGATCCTCTCCGCCTTCCACGGCGGCGCGGGCGAGGCCGGCGGCATCCAGTGGCTCTTCGAGCTCGCCGGCCTCAAGGCGACCGGCGCGACCCCGGCAGCGGCCGCGCTCGGCATGGACAAGCTCGCCTTCGGTGCGGTCATGCTCAACGCCGGCCTCCCGTCGCTCCAGCGCGAGCTGCTCTCGCGCTACGCCGCCCCGTCCTTCGAGGGCCCCTACATCGTCAAGCCGCGCTTCGGCGGCTCCTCGATCGGCATCGAGGTCGTCGACGACTACGAGACCGGCCTGGCGCTCCTCAACACCTCCCCGCACCTGCGTGCGGGCGCGGTCGTCGAGCCGTACCGTCCCGACCTGTTCGACCTCAACGCCTCGGTGCGCACCGCGCCCGAGGTCGCGGTGAGCGACGTCGAGCGTCCGCTGCGCTCGGGCGAGGCGAAGATGTACGACTACTCCGCCAAGTACGTCCACACCGACGGCCTCTCCTCCTCCCCGCGCGAGTTCCCGGCCCAGGTCGAGGAATCGGTCACCAAGCAGATCAAGGACCTGGCCGTACGTGTCGTGGAGCTCACCGGCCTGACCGGCATCCTCCGCATCGACTTCCTCTCCGACGGCAAGGGCGAGGTCTACATCAACGAGGTCAACTCCATCCCCGGCGCCCTCTCGCTCTACCTGTGGCCCGACACCCCGGCCTCCGAGGTGCTCACCAGCGCCATCGCCGAGGCCGAGAAGCACATCCCTCAGGTCACCCGGAACTTCGAGGAGGGCGTCGCCCTCAAGGCCGCCGGCGGCATCGCCGGCAAGCTCACCGGCCTGAGCTGAGCCCGAGTCGGCGCAAGCTGACCGAAAACCACGCCGAGTCGGCGCGTTAGAACGCGCCGACTCGGCGTGGTTTTACGTCAGGACGAGCCGACTCGGCTCAGCGGGACAGGGCGCGCTTCAGGAGGGCGAGGGTGACCTCGCCCATCGAGGTGCCGTCGTGCTTGGCGGCGAAGGGGAAGACGCTGGTCTCGGTGGCGCCGGGGGTGATGGCGACCTCGAGGACGACGAAGCTGCCGTCGGGGGTGACCATGAAGTCGGTGCGGGAGATGTCCCGCATGCCAAGCAGCTCGTGGGCGCGCACGGCGGTCTCGCCGAGCTCGGCGAGCAGCGTGTCGGGGAGGTCGGGGCGGCCGAAGCCGACGAACTCCGCGGTGTAGCGCGCCGCGAAGTCGAACTCGTGGCCCTTGCTGAAGTCGATGGCGATCGGGGTCAGCGGCTTGACGCCCTCATCGGTCTCGTGGACGACCACGGAGACGTCGATGCCGGCGTAGAAGCGCTCGATGAGGGCCTCGTCGCAGTAGGCGTAGGTCTTGACCAGGGCCGCAGGAAGGGCGGAGAGGCCGTCGACGCCGGTGACGCCGAGCGCCGAGCCGCCGCGCGAGGGCTTGACCACGACCCGCTCGCCCAACCGCGAGATGACGTGCTCCATCAGCACCGGCGCCCCGACGTCGCGGAAGGTCGTGGACGACAGCGAGACCGAATCCGGCACCGGGATGCCCCCGCGGCGCAGGAGCTCGCGGGCAGCCGTCTTGTCGAACGCGACCCGGCAGGAGGTGGAGACGGTGCCGACGTACGGGATCCCGATCAGCTCCAGGAGCGTCTGGATCTCGCCGTCCTCACCGAACTGGCCGTGCAGAGCCGGCAGCGCCACGACCGCCTTGTCGCGCTCGAGGTTGTGCAGCAGCGCCCGGTCGAAGTCGTACGCAGCCACCTCCACGCCCAGCGCCGACAGCTCGCGCACGAGGTTGCGGCCCGAGGCCAGCGACACGTCGCGCTCGTGGCTCAGCCCGCCGGCGATGACGGCGACAGGTCCGGAAAGGGGAGGTGTGCTCATGAGTTCGTTCTAACAGACGGCCGGGAAGAGCCGTCAATCTCAGATATGGACGACCGGGCAGGTAAGGGTGCGGGTGATGCCTTCGAGGCTCTGGACCCGGGCTACGACCAGCTTGCCGAGCTCGTCGACGTTGCGGGCCTCGGCGCGGACGATCACGTCGTACGGACCGGTGACGTCCTCAGCCAGGGTCACGCCCTGGATCTTGCCGATCTCGGTGGCGACCTCTGCGGCCTTGCCGACGTCGGTCTGGATGAGGATGTACGCCTGTACGACCATGGTGCTGCTCCTGTTCTCCGTGCCTTCCTTGGCACAACGTCAGGCAAGTAACCTATCGCGTTATCTATCGATCGACCTACACCGACCCTGGGGATAAGACAGTGTGATGCGTGTCCCGGTATCTCCGCGCGTGGCGAGGAGGGTTGGATGGAGCCATGGCTTTTCCGAGGGACACGACGCTCGCCGACATCGGTGAGTTCGGGCTGATCACCGAGATGACCAAGCACTTCGCCCAGGGGGAGCAGGTGCTGGTCGGCCCCGGCGACGACGCCGCGCTGGTGCGGGTCAAGCAGGGGCACGTGGTGGTCTCGACCGACCTGCTCGTCGAGGGCCGCCACTTCCGGCGGGACTGGGCCGAGGCGTCCCACATCGGCCACCGGGCGGCGGGTCAGAACCTCGCCGACATCGCCGCGATGGGTGGCGTCGCCCACTCGATGACCCTCGGGCTCGCCCTACCATCGGACCTTCCGGCCGAGTGGGCCGTCGACTTCGCGGAGGGGTTCGCCGCGGAGTGCGCGCTGGTCGGGGCCTCCGTCGTCGGCGGCGACATCACCGGCGCCGACCAGATCGTCATCTCCGTGACCGCCATCGGCGCGGTCGCCCAAGCGCCGGTGCTGCGCTCGGGTGCGGAGCCCGGCGACGTACTCGCGCTGTGCGGCCGTCAGGGATGGGCCGCGGCCGGCCTGGCGATCCTCAAGCGAGGGTTCCGGTCACCGCGGGTGCTGGTCGACGCCTACCGCCGCCCACAACCGCCGTACGCAGCCGGCCCCGCCGCCGCGGCGGCTGGTGCCTCGGCGCTGATCGACGTCTCCGACGGGCTCCTGTCCGAGGCCAGGCACATCGCCGATGCCTCGGACGTCTCCATCGACGTGCACACCTCCGCGCTGACCATCCCCGACGAGCTCAACGCGGTCGCCTCGGCGACGGGTGCCGACGCGCTCGCGTTCGTGCTCAGCGGGGGAGAGGATCACTCGCTGCTCGCCGCGTTCCCGCCTGATGTCGAGCTGCCGGACGGGTGGGTCGTGATCGGGACGATCGGCGAGCCGGGTGGGGAGGCGGTCACGGTTGACGGGGAGGTCTATGAGGGGTCGACGGGGTGGACGCACTTCTGAGCGCTGGGCGTCCGTGTCTGGGTCGCGCTTCTAGTCTGGCTTGCGTCGGGTTTGCGCCGAGTCGGCGCAACCGCACGCCTCGCTCGCTTCGCTTCGCTCCTAGGCGTGCAGTTGCGCCGACTCGGCGCCCCTCGGATCAAAGCAGAAGGGCCCCGCTCAGCGCTTGCGCGCTGCCGCGGGGCCCTTCTGCTTTGAGGTCAGCGAGCGACCTTGCCGGCCTTGATGCAGGTCGTGCAGACATTCATGCGCTTCGGGGTGCCGTTGATGACGGCGCGAACGCGCTGGATGTTGGGGTCGAAGCGGCGCCTGGTCGCCTTCTTGGACCACGGCCGGTTGTTGCCGAAGCCCGGCTTCTTGTCGCAGATGTCGCAGACGGCAGCCACCGTGAACTCCTGAGGTTGAATAGATGATCGAGGTCGATTGGATAGTGTCGGCGGGCGCGATGAACGGCTGCCCTGCCGAGACAACCGAACAAGCGTAGCCCGTCCGGCTCTGCCCGGCGAAATCGTCAGTCGTCCGAGCGGCGATCCCGCCACCTGTCCAGCGGCGCGGCCAGTGCGGTGGCCAGCTTCCACCGCTTCGACCCGCGCAGATCGTCGATCTCGGCGCGCTGGCCGGCGAGCTGCTTGCGCTGCGACTCGAGCCGCCGCCGTTGGTCCGCGACGACCCCACGGAGCCTGGCGACCTCGTCGCGCAGTTCGAGGCCGTGCTCGACCCAGTCGGGGATCGCGGGCACCGCGGGGAGGTCGGGGGAGAGGCCGCGGCGCAGGACGACGTAGAACTCGATGTCGTTCTCGGGCACGGGCAGGAGGGACTCGACCGACCAGCCGGTGAGCCCCAGACGGCGGAGCTCGGCGATGATCTCGGGGAACGAGCGGTCGGTGTAGGTCCATACGTGGCAGTCGACGTACTCGCCTCGGCGGGCGCGCTCGACCTGGGCCCTGGTGTAGCCGAGGTCGTGGATACAGGTCTCGGCCTCGCTCGGCCCGCGGTGGTGGAGGCGCTTGGCGTCGGTGTTGACCGCGGACCGGTGGTGGTCGTAGACGGCGCGGACCGACGGGATCGTGTCGCCGGCCTCGTACGCCTGCAGGATCTGACCCATCGTGGTGGGCGGGCGATGGGCATCGAAGGTGTAGCGCCGGTCGGGGACGACCAGGACGAGGGCTCCGTCGGGAGCGACCACGGCCTCGACCTGCGCCAGCCATCCGACCAGGTCGGGAACGTGCTCGACGACGTGGCTGGCCAGCGCCCAGTCGAACGGGGCGCCCTCCTTGGCGGCCTCCTCGAGCGTACGCATCCGGGTGCCGTCCCACATCGGATAGTCGATCTCGGGGATGGTGTCGTGGTTCACCCGGGAGTGTTCGGCGTACGACTCGTAGAGCCGGTCGCGGTCGTAGAGATCCAGATAGGAGACCTCCGCGGCATCTCGCGGGATGAGCGGTTGGTGCAGGGGTCCGATCTCCAGGCCGCGCCCGGCCGAGAAGTCGAAGATTGCGTTGACGCGTTTCGCGCGTGGGGTCGGGGTCGGGATCGACATCCGTAGTCCTTCGGCGTTGGGGAACCTCCACACTAGGGATGGATCGTCACCGCCGCAGGGGATGACTCGGTAGAAGTTGTTACTCGCTCGTGTCTTTGCCGCAGCCTCGGATTTGTTCACCCGTCGTTTACCCCGTACCCAGGCACCGCCTACCCTGGGGGCCGCGATACCGGGAAGTGTGTCCGGTGTCACGGTGTCTGGGTGTATGCAGGGGTGTGTCGAGGAGTAGGGAGGGCAGCGTGGCCGAGGTCAAGCTCGATCTGTTCCGCCGGTTCGGCGACCTGGCGACCGACGCGCTCGCGTCGCACCGCGAGGAGATCGACGCGCTCAACGTCTTCCCGGTGCCCGACAGCGACACCGGCACCAACCTCTACCTCACGATCGCCGCCGCCCGTGACCGGCTGCGCGAGTTCACCGGCCCCGACTGGCGTGAGGGGCTGCGCGCCTTCTCGCGCGGCGCGCTGCTGGGCGCCCGCGGCAACTCGGGGGTGATCCTGGCCGAGATGATCGGCGCCCTGCTGCGCCGCCTGATCCAGGCGACCGAGGACGAGCGCACCGCCACGGTCTTCGCCGACGCGCTGCGCAGTGCCGGCAACGCCGCGTACGCCGCGGTGGGCGAGCCCCAGGAGGGCACCATGCTCAGCGTGCTCCGGGCCGCCGCGGACGCCGCCGAGGCGTGCGTCGAGATCGACGAGACTGCCCGCACCCGCGACGTGATGTCGGTCGCCGCCAGCGCTGCCCGCGCCGCGCTGGCCCGTACGCAGGAACAGCTGCCCGCACTCGCCGCCGCCGGCGTGGTCGACGCCGGTGGCCGCGGGATCTGTGTGCTGCTGGACGCCTTCGAGACCGCCCTGACCGGACGCCGTCCGAGTCCGCAGAAGCCGATGGCGAGCACCCCGCACATCCCGATCCCGATCCAGACAGGCATGGGCGCGGCCGACGGCCACGCGCTGGAGCCCGGCGGCCCGGCGTACGAGGTGATGTACCTGCTCGACGCCGAGGACGCCGCGATCCCCGACCTCCGCAAGCGGCTCCAGCCGCTGGGCGACTCGCTGGTCGTGGTCGGTGGCGAGGGCATCTGGAACGTACACGTCCACGTCGACGACGTCGGCGCCGCGATCGAGGCCGGGATCAACGCCGGACGGCCCCACCGGATCCATGTGACCCACTTCGCCGAGCAGATCGCCGGCCAGGCCCATCGCCATGCGACTCGCGGTGGTCGGGCGGTGATCGCGTTCGCGGCCGGGCCGGGTCTGGCCGAGCTCTTCCGTGGTGCCGGCGCGATCGTGATCGAGGGTGGCCCGCACCGGCGCCCGACGACCTCCGAGCTGCTCGAGGCGATCACCGCCTCCGGCGCCGACGAGGTGATCGTGCTCCCCAACGACGCCCCGACCCGGCAGTCGGCCGAGGCCGCGGCCCGCACCGCCGAAGACGACCTCGACATCAACGTCGCGGTGATCCCGACCCGCAGCCAGGTGCAGGGGCTGGCGGCGATCGCGGTCCACGAGCCCGGCCGGAAGTTCGACAAGGACGTGCTGGAGATGACCGCCACCGCGCGACACGCGCGGCATGGTGCGGTCACCATCTCGAACACCCGAGCGATTACCATGGCGGGGCCGTGTATGCCGGGCGACGCGCTCGGGGTGCTCGACGGAGACTTCGTCAAGGTCGGCCAGGACCTGGAGGCGTGTGCGACCTACGTGCTCGCCCGGCTCATCGGTGGTGGCGGCGAGCTCGTGACGCTGGTCTCCGGCCTCGAGGACCCCACGGGCGAGCTCGCCGGCGCCGTCGCGGCGTGGCTGGCTGCCAACCATCCGGCCGTTGATGTGATGGTGTACGACGGAGGCCAGGAGCGCTACCCCCTCCTGATGTCGGTGGAGTAGAGGAGAAGAGACGGTGCCGATCACCCTCGAGTCGCCGATCGAGGCCGTGCTGGGCAACAGCAAGCACGCCACGAAGTTCACCAAGGGTCTCGGGCTGCGCACCGTCGGCGACCTGCTCTACCACTTCCCGCGGCGCTACCTGCGCACCGCCGACCTCAGCCAGACGCCGCAGCTGCACGAGGGCGAGATGCTCACGGTGCTCGGCGAAGTGGTCCGCAGCGTCGTACGGCAGCACACCGACCGCCGCACTGGCCGGCCCGCCTACCGCGTCGAGACCGAGCTCAAGGCCGGCACCGCCGACCTGCAGCTCACCTTCTTCTCCAAGTCCCAGCGGATCGCGGAATGGCGCCGCGGCGTGCTCGCCCCCGGCGTGCGGGGCGTCTTCGTCGGCAAGGCCGGATCCTTCCGCGGCGAGTGGCAGCTGGCCAACCCGCAGATGGTCGTCTTCGGTGACCCGTCCGACTCCGAGAACGCCGCCGAGGCGGCCGACAACCAGATGGCGGTCGAGGAGCTGACCGAGCTCTTCCCGATCTACCCGCTCACCGCCGGGCTCCAGCACTGGGACGTGATGCGCGCGGTGCGATTCGCCCGGCAGGTCGTCGAGGACGTCACCGACGTGCTCCCGGAGCAGCTCCGGGAGACGTACGCCGTTCCGGGGCTGCGCGACGCCCTGGACCTGATCCACGCACCCCATGAGTTCAAGGACGTCCAGCGCGCTCAGCGCCGCTTCCGGTTCGAGGAGGCGCTCGGGCTGCAGCTGGTGCTGGGCCGCCGGCGACGGGCGCTCCAGGCGCTGGGCACCACTGCCCGCACCGGCGGCGTCCACCACCTGCTCGAGGCCTTCGACGAGCGGCTGCCGTTCACCCTCACCAAGGGACAGGAGGAGATCGGGGAGGAGCTCGAGGCGGCGCTGGCCCAGCCCCACCCGATGAACCGCCTGCTCCAGGGTGAGGTCGGCTCCGGCAAGACGCTGGTCGCGTTGCGCGCGATGCTGCGGGTCGTCGACTCCGGGGGCCAGGCCGCGCTGCTGGCGCCGACCGAGGTGCTCGCCCAGCAGCACTACCGCTCGATCACCGCGATGCTCGGCGATCTGGCCGCCAGCGGCCTGGCCGGCGGGCTCTTCGCCGGCGACCAGGAACAGACCCATGTCGAGCTGCTCACCGGCTCGATGACCAAGACCCAGCGCAAGGGGCCGCTGAGCCGGATCGCCACCGGCGAGGCCGGGATCGTGGTCGGCACCCATGCCCTGCTGCAGGACCAGGTGATGTTCGACGACCTCGGCCTTGTCGTCGTCGACGAGCAGCACCGCTTCGGCGTCGAGCAGCGGGCCGCCCTGACCGACAAGGCTGGCACCCCGCCGCACCTGCTGGTGATGACCGCGACGCCGATCCCGCGCACGGTCGCGATGACCGTGTTCGGGGACCTCGAGGTCTCCACGCTCACCGAGCTCCCTGCCGGCCGCGCCGAGATCCAGACCAACCTGGTCTCGCTCGTGGAGCATCCCGCGTGGATCGCCCGGGTCTGGGAGCGTGTCAAGGAGGAGGTGGAGAAGGGTCACCAGGTCTACGTCGTCGCCCCGCGGATCAGCGGCGACGAGTCCGAGCAGGGGGAGAGCGACCAGCGCGACTTCGATGCCGACGGCAACGAGGTCAAGGCGGCCCCGGCCCAGCTCTCCGCCGTCGACGAGGTCACCGAGGAGCTGACCACCGGCCCGCTGCAGGGACTGAGCGTCGCCAAGCTCCACGGCAAGCTCCCCGCCGAGGAGAAGGAGCGCACCATGAGCGCCTTCGCTGCCGGCGACATCGATGTGCTGATCGCCACCACCGTGATCGAGGTCGGCGTGGACGTACCCAACGCCACCACCATGGTCATCCTCGACGCCGACCGCTTCGGCGTCTCCCAGCTCCACCAGCTGCGCGGCCGGGTCGGCCGTGGCGGGCTGCACGGGCTGTGCCTGCTGGTCTCCCACGCCGAGACCGGCACCCCGGCCAGGACCCGCCTCGACGCGGTCGCCCAGACCACCGACGGGTTCGAGCTGTCCCGGGTCGACCTCGACCAGCGCCGCGAGGGAGACGTGCTCGGCGCCTCCCAGTCGGGCCGGCGATCGAGCCTGGAGAGCCTGCGCGTGCTCCGCGACGAGGAGACGATCCTGGAGGCGCGCGAGGCGGCCGAGGCGCTGCTCGAGGCCGACCCGGAGCTCGCGACCGCGCCGCTCCTGGCCGAGCGGGTCACCGAGATCGAGGAGTCCGCTTCCGCCGACTACTTGGAAAAGTCCTAAGGTGTCCCAATGACTCGGATCATCGGAGGCGTCGCCGGAGGGCGACGCCTACTCGCTCCCAAGGGGGTGCGGACCCGTCCCACCACCGACCGGGTCCGCGAGGCCCTCTTCTCGGCGATCGAGTCGTCCTACGGTTCGCTGGCCGGACTGCGCTTCCTCGACCTCTACGCCGGCACCGGCGCGGTCGGGCTGGAGGCATGGTCCCGCGGCGCCGGGGTCGTGACCCTGGTCGAGTCGGACCGGCGTACGGCCGGGGTGATCCGCTCCAACGCGAAGGAGCTCGGCTTCCCGCGGGCCCACGTGGTCGCGGCCACCGTGGCGAGCACTCTGGTGACGCCACCGCCGGCGCCCTACGATCTCGCCTTCCTCGACCCGCCTTACCCGCTCTCCGACGACGCCGTCTCCGAGGACATCGCGCTGCTGGTCAAGCACGGCTGGCTGGTGCCGGGCGCCCTGGTCGTCGTCGAGCGGTCCGCACGCAGCCCCGAGCCGGTCTGGCCCGACGGGTTCACCGACCAGAAGTCGAAGAAGTACGGCGAGACCACGCTCTGGTACGGCCACGCGCCGGACTGACCGGCCGAACTGATCGAATGGGAGAAGAAACAATGACGCGTCGTGCGGTGTGCCCGGGTTCGTTCGACCCGCCCACGTTCGGCCACCTCGACATCTTCACTCGCGCCTCGGCGATGTTCGACGAGGTCGTCGTCGCGGTCGGGGTCAACCCGTCGAAGTCGAAGCGCCTGTTCACACCCGAGGAGCGGATGGAGATGATCACCGAGGTGACCGCTCCGCTGGGCAACGTACGGGTTCAGGCGTTCACGGGTCTGGTCACCGACTTCTGTGTCGAGATCGACGCCCAGGCGATCGTGAAGGGGCTCCGCGGGGCGCCCGACCTGGAGTACGAGGCGCCGATGGCGCAGATGAACGCCCACATGACCGGCGTCGAGACCGTCTTCCTGCTCAACGACCCGCGCTGGGCGGCGGTCTCCTCCTCGCTGATCAAGGAGATGGCCCATTTCGGTGGGGATGTGTCGGCTTTCCTGCCGCCGGATGTTCTCGCACGACTCACCAAGCGTTTGGCAGAACGTTCCGAGTAAGGGGGACCGTTCGCCGGTATCGTCTACTGGGCAGTTCCTTTGGGCTACCCCGACAATCCCTTTCCCTGGAGATCAATGTCCACCTCAGGCCGTTCCCCGCTTTCCTTGGCCAAGCAGTCGTACGCCGCTTCCCTCAAGGCCGTCGGTCGCGGGCTGACGAAGACGGGACTCGCGAAGGAGACCGCGCCGCCGGTCGAGCAGCGCTGGCGTCACTGGGCCCACTCGCTCACCAAGGTCTACGACTCACTGGCGATGGCGAAGCTGGACGTGCCGTGGTGGACCTACGACGCGATCACCGCGGTCGACGCCTGGCTGAGCGAGCGTGAGCGCCCGATCCGGATCTATGAGTACGGCTCCGGCGCCTCCACCATCTGGCTCTCCCGCCGCGCCGACGAGATCCACTCCGTCGAGCACCACAAGGGTTTCGGCGAGATGATGCAGGCCGAGCTGGCCGGCGAGGAGAAGATCTCGCTGCGGGTCATCGAGCCGGTCGCCAGCGACAACCCCGTCGTCCCCTCGCAGAAGGAGGGCCACGCGGGCCTCGACTTCGAGGCGTACGTCAACTCCATCGACGACGTCGACGGCGAGTTCGACCTCGTGGTGATCGACGGGCGTGCCCGTGAGGCGTGCCTGGAGAAGGCCAAGGACCGGCTGGCTCCCGGCGGGATCATCGTCTTCGACAACAGCCGCCGCAAGCGCTACGTCGAGGCCATCGCCGCCTCGGGGATGAAGGAGACCATCCACGCCGGTCTCACCCCGACACTGCCCTACCCGGAGCGCACCTCGGTCCTGACGAAGGGCTGAAACCCACGTCATCACGGGCGCCCGGCGTGGATCATCCACGCCGGGCGCCCGCTCTCATAGGGTCGCCGTCATGGCGTCACCTGGGGACTCGAGAACTGATCACACCGAGCCGGTCGGGATCATCAGGTGGGCGACGTTCGCCGGGGTCTGTGTCGTGGCGCTGGTCTGGGCGGCCTACTCGGTCGGCGCGCAGAACGGCTCGTTCCTGACCCAGGACTTCGGCGCGCAGTACCACCTGGCCGAGATCACCGCCCACGGCGCGATCCCGCTGGTCGACTTCGAGCACGGCTGGAACGCCGGCTCGTTCTGGGTCAACGCGGCGCTCTACGCGATCGCGGGCGGCAGCCCGACGGCCTGGTACTTCCTCTGGGGCCGCCTGCTCGGTGCCGGCCTCGGAGCGGTCCTCGCCGCCGCGATCGGCCTCCGTCTGCGGCTGCACCCGGCCGTGATGATCGCGCTCGCACTCGGGGTGCTCCTGTTGGCCACCCCGTTGCACATCAAGTACACGATCTGCTTGCTGTGGGTCTTCGTCCTGCTGCCCACCGGTTGGCTCGAGTCACGCCCACGCCTGGCCGCGGCCGCGCGGCTCCTCCTCCCGGCCCTCGTCTTCTGGCAGTACGTCGAGCTGGCCGTGCTCCTCACCGGCGCCTCGGGGCTCTTCGAGCTGTTCGCCCGGCGCTCGGCGTCCTGGCGCACCCGGATCCTCAACTGTGTTCAGCTGGCTGGTGGATTCGTGCTCGGGCTGGTCGTCCAGGCGGTGGCGTACAAGCTCGTGTGGGGGCTCTCCTTCGCCGACTTCAACCGGCAGGTGATCCTCGGGCAGGCCGAGACGCACGAGGGTTCGCAGTACGCCGTGTGGAACTTCTTCGACCTGCCGACGGAGTCGGGGCGCTTCTTCATCCTGGCGCTCTACCCGTTCGCGCTGCTGATCCCCTTCGTGCCGCTGGTGTGGCAGCGGATCTCGGACTCCACCCGGCTGGTCGCGCTGGCCGGACTGGTCCTCGTCGTGGTCCCGATCCGGCGCGTCGACAACCCCCACACCACCACCGTCTCGGCCCTCGTCCTCCTCGCCGTCGTCCTGGCGGTGGCCGAGCTCTACGAGCGCCGTACGTCCCTCGTGGCCGGGGTGCGAGCGCCGGCGATCGTCGCGCTACCGCTCGCCGCGGCCGGCGCTCTGTGGGCTGCCGCCACCCTCTGGATCGGCTTCGGCCTGCAGAGCATGGCCGGCGCCGTACTGCTCGTGGCCCTGGCGGTTGCGGGTGCGGTCCTCGGGTCGACGTTCCTGCGTGGTGCCGTTGCGGCTGTCTCCGCCGGCGCACTGGTCGTCCTCGGCTGTGTACCGGCGCTCGCCTCCGTCGACCATCTCAACGACATGCGCCGCGACGCGAAGTCGTTCCAGGTGACCGACGCGATCACCCGCTGGGCGGGCCCGGAGTACGAACGCTGCAGTGCTGGCACCCGCGAGGCGCTGGTGATGCCCAACTATCTGGAGCTCTACGACACCCTCGAGATCACCAACCCGACGCCCTACTACCTGTTCCACTACGACTTCGCGCAGTACGAGGACGTGCTGGTGCCTCAGCTCGAGAACGGCTCGATCCCGGTCATCATCGAGACGATGCCGCTGCACACGCCGCAGCCGTGGCTCACCGATGCCATCCGTGCGAACTATGTGCCGTGCTCGGTCGTGAGGATCGAGAAGCAGGCGACGACTGTGACGATCTGGACTCACAAGTCTCGGGGGAGGGTTGAGCAAAGGGATCTGAGTGTTCGGGGTGGGGAGATCGTGGCGACGCGCTGAGGGCGCCGTGTTTTTGTGGTTGGGGTTTGCCGCCGACCCGTTCTTGGAGGGTGTTCTCGTCGAACCCCGGAGTCAAGGACGGCCTTCGGCCGCCGGCTTCGCCGGTCGCCTGCGGCGATCCTTGACACCGGGCTTCGTCGAGAATTTTGGCTGGCTATCGGGTCGGCGGCAGGGGTTTGGTGCAGCGGTTTGGGCTGGGTAGGGGCTTGGGGACTGGGGTGGGCCGATCGCCGGAAGGAATATTCCTTCCGCTGAGGCGAACGAATTTTCGTTCGCCTCAGAGAGGGCTAGGTCTGGGGTGGGGTTGGCGGGTGGAAGAAAATTTTCTTTCACGCGGAGACGCCATGTCTGGTCCAGGCGTGGAGCGGTCACCTGCCGTGGGTGCGTGTGCCGTGGCCACACCTGGGCCGCCGCCCCGATAGCCAGCCATGTTTTTTCTCGACATGGTCCGGTGTCAAGGATCGCCGAAGGCGACCGGCGTAGCCGGCGGCCGCAGGCCGTCCTTGACTCCGGGGCAGGTCGAGAACACTCTCAATGAACGGGTCGGCGGCCCAAGCCCAACCCCGTACAACATCCGAAAAACACAAGAACAACCCCGCGTACGCCCCAAGACCCGGGCCACCCCCGAAGACACGCACCAAGAGCAGAAGATCACCACAGAACCGACATAGGCTCACCAAAAGCCCGCAAGCCCATCCGAAGGTCCCGAATGCTCCACTCCACACACGAGGACCGCACCGACGTACGTCTCCCAAGACGGCTGCTGGCGGCGATGGTGCTGATGGCGTTCTTCGCGCTGAGCCTGAGCAGCTATGTCGCCCTGACCCGGGCGCTGCAGTACCAGACCCGCGACGAGGGGCCGAACGCCGGCTACGCGGTGGAGCTCGCCTCGGGACGGCTGCCGACGATCGACACGCCCGTGACGACCGATGTCCGTCGGTATCCCCAGGTCGTGGCGGGGCTGGACACCATGGGGGACGAGCCGCACCGCCACATCTGGACCGCCAACCATCCTCCGCTCTACTACCTGATGTCGCTGCCGTTCGTGGCCGTGGCCGGGGCTCTCGACGCACCCCAGGTGATGATCGTCGGGATGCGCCTGATCAATGCCGTCGGCTCCGCGCTGTGCGTGCTGCTGGTGGGCCTGATCGCCTTCGAGGTGACCCGGCGGGCGGCGGTCGCGTTCCTGGCCACCGGGATCAGCGCCTCGTGTGCCGTACTGGTGACCGCCGGCGGGCACATCGCCAACGACGGGGTCGCGGTCGCGGCGTCATCGCTGACCCTGCTGGCCACGATCCGGATCATGAACCGCGGCCTGTCGCCGGGGCGCCTGACACTGGTCGCGCTGGCCGGGGCCGCCGCGGCAGGGGCGAAGGCGCCTGGGGTGCTGACCGTCGTCCTGTGCGGTGCAGCCATCGCGGTGGCTCTCCTGCTGAGGGACCACTCGCGTCGCGGCGTGATCCGCGCTCTGGGGGCCTCGGCCGTGGCCACCGGGGTTCCCGCGCTCGCCACCGGATGGTTCTACGTCCGCAACATCGTCCTCTACGGCGACCCGACCGCCTCCGAGGCCCTGCTGGACAAGTTCGACCGGGAGCCGAACGGCACCTGGTGGCAGGTCGTGACGGACGGCTCGCTTTGGGTGGACTGGTACGAGCGACTGTGGGCGCCGCTGCTCGCCGAGGGATACGCGACGGGCGCCGACGTGCTCGCCGTCGTCGCGGTGCTCGGCCTTCTCGTCCTGCTCGTCCGCCGCAGCACCGCCCGGCCGGCGGACGAGCCCTCGTCGGCGGCCGGATGGCTGCTGCTCACGGCTCACGGGACGCTCGTCCTGGCGAACCTGGTCGGCTTCGTCGCGGGCGGTGGGAACCCGAACGACCGCTACCTGATGCCGCTCATGCCCCTGCTGGCCACAGCGCTCGCCGTCGGCATCATGGCGATCGTCGACCTGATCCCGGCCGGCTCACGCGAGTCACGGAGCCGGCTCGCGGCGGCCGTGATCACGCTCGTGCTGGGCGTCTACGCCCTGCTCATCTTCGGCTGGTTCATCAACTCGGTGACCTACGCGGGCCGGCTTCCGAACTCCGACGCCCGGGGTGCCGGACTCGTGGTCGCCGTGGGGATCGTGTGCGGCGTGGCCGCCGTCTGCCTCGCGGCGCGGCCGCCCAGGACGTACGCCGCCGGCAGCAGGCGCGAAGCGCAGGCGATGCGCCAGCACCAGGAGCCTCAGCATCGCTCCATGACCTAGGTCCCGGCGATCCACCTGCGGGAGCCTGCCGTAGCGCGTACCTTCGGACCATGCCCGATGCGTCGGCCGCGACGGCGAACCCATCGCACGAGCACCGAGTGCGTGAACCCATCGGCCTGGTCAGATGGGCCACCTTCGCTGTGATCGCTGTCGTTGCCGTCGTACAGGCCGCCTACACTCTGACCGCGCAGATGGAGCCGTTGACCGGGGACAGGGGAGCGCAGTACTACCTGGGCAAGCTCACCGCCGAGGGTGCGATCCCGCTGGTCGACTTCCAGCACGGCTGGAACGCCGGTTCCTGGTGGGTGAACAGTCTGGTCTACCGGCTGGCCGGCGGCGACCCGCTGTGGTGGGAGTTCTTCCTGGGGCGCTTCTTCGCAGTGACTCTGTCGGCGGTCCTCGTGGCCGCGATCGGCCTGCGCAGACGCCTGCATCCGGCTGCGATGGCCGCCATGGCGCTGGCCGTCCTGACTCTCGCGTCGCCCGCACAGGTGAAGTACGTCCTGCCGGTCGTCTTCGTGTTCCTCCTCCTGCCGGGAGGCCGGCTCGATTCCGGACGCTGGGGGTTGGTGGTGCGGGTGCTCGTCCCTGCGGCCCTCTTCTGGCAGCACGTCGAGCTGGCGATCCTGCTCACCGGCGCGGCTGGACTGTACGAGCTCATCGGGCGGGACCAGGCGCCGCTGCGGGACAGATTGGCACGAAGTGTCGCCCTCGCCGTCGGAATCCTGGCCGGATTCGTCTCGGAGGTGCTCTTCTACCGGATCGGATACGGGATGAGCCTCGGCGAGCTCAACCGCCAGGTCATCCTCGGTCAGACCCAGCAGTTCCCGAAACACTTCGGCTGGCCCTTCTTCGACGTGCCGTCGGACGGAGAGGGCTATCTCATCGTGGCCGTCTACCCGTTCCTCCTGCTGCTGATCTTCGTGCCGGTCGTGTGGCGTCTGGCGAGCGAGCCGACACGGTTCCTCGCGTTGTGCGCTCTGCTTCTCGCGACCATCCCGATCCGGCGTCCCGGCCCCGGGCACACCGAGACCGTGAGCGCCCTGCTGTTCGCGGCTCTGGTGTTCGTCCTCTGCGACGCGTATGACCGCCGGAACCAGGGCTCGATGCCGAGCCGCCCGGCACCGATGTCCGTCTGGAAGGTGGTGATCGCGATCGTAGGGTTCGCGGCTGGAGCAGCGTGGGTGGGTGCGGCGCTCGCCTTCGGGTTCGGTGCCCACAGCCTGATCGGGCCGGTCATCCTCGTGCTCGTTGTCAGCGTCATGATGATCGCTACGCGGCTGCCGGCGAGACTGATCGCCGTCTCGGCGGGTGCCTGCCTCGTCCTGGCGGCGGTGCCCCTCGCTTCAGCCGTCGAGCACGTCGACGACCTGAGCCGGGACAGCCGTCAGATCGAGGCCGCCGATGCCTGGGCGGACGCGGTACGGCCCGAGATCACACGGTGCCTGAAGGGCGGCCGCACCGCCTTCGTGCTGGGCAACCACCTGTCGATGTACGACGCCCTCGACATCGAGAACCCGACGCCGTTCTACCTCTTCCACTACGACTTCGACCGCAACCAGAAGCAGCTGACGGCGATGATGGAGAGCGGAGAGGTCCCGGCGGTGCTGCAGATGACCGCTATGGCTCCCGGCGGCTGGGTGGAAGGCGCGGTCGAGAAGGGCTATGAGCCCTGTGCCGAGATCTGGATCGCGAAGGATCATCAGCGCATCCGCATCTGGGCTCACCGCTCCCTCGAGCCGTTCGAGAAGCGGAGCGTCACGGTCGAGCCCGATGGCACCAGGACCTCGGTGCCTCTACCTACCCCTTAGGCCGACGTACGCCGCCCGACAACCGCTCCGAGAGCAGCCAGCAGCACGTCGGCGATGAGCAGGAGGACACGGGAGGCGAGCGCCACGGTGAGCGCCTCGGGGACTCCGATGATTGGCCCGAGGGTGAGGGCGAGCAGCCCCTCACGGATCCCCGCGCCGGCCGGCGCCGGGATGAACGCGATCCCCGCGGCCCACGCCAGGGCCATCCCACCGGTCGCGGCCGCGACCTCGAGCAGCCCGATCGAGGCGTACGACTGCATCATCACGGCGAGGTGGAGGCCGAAGGCGACCCAGGCGAGCACCGCCCAGCCGATCGCGGTGAAGAGCCCCCGCGCGGTCAGGCGTACGTTGAGGGGTTCCCGGCCGAGGCGGGCGAAGAGCCAGTCGAGCACCCCCGGGACGACGCGCGGGTGCAGGCAGACGGCCAGCGGCACCAGCAGGAGCAGCAGCCACCAGTAGCGGTCGAGGCCCTCGGAGGAGGACCAGGGGAGCAGGAGCGCGCCGACGCCGATGCCGCTGGCGACGACGACGCCCATGAAGAGGATGTTGGCACCGAGCATCGTCCGGCGGGCGACGCCCCAGCGCAGCCCGAACTGCATCTGCGCGACGACCGGCCACACCGAGCCGGGCAGGTACTTGCCCAGCTGGGAGACGTAGAAGACCGAGTGGGAGTCGCGCAGCGACGGCCGGATGCCCATCCCGTGCAGGATGGCGACCCAGATCTGGGCGATCAGCATGGTGCCGACGATCGCCAGGAACCCGGCGATCGCGACGCGGCCGAGGCTCAGCTCCTGGACCGCGATGGCCAGGTCGGCACGCTGACGCCAGACCAGGTACGCGCCGCCGAGCACGACGGCGAGGGCGAGCCCGATCTTCAGCAGCCGCTTCTTCAGACTGGGCCTCGCGGGGCTGGGGGTAGCCGACGACCCGGCCCCCGTGGCGGAGACCGGGTCGGACTGAGTCGCTGTCACAGGCTGGTCGTCCACGTCTCGCCGGACTGTGCAGATGACTTGCTCGTGCGCGGTGTGTGCGGCAGGTCGAACTCGGCGACCGAGGTCTGGTCGCGGAGCATCTCGGTGCCGGACTTGCCGAAGCGAGCCTTCTTGGTGTGCTCCAGGTCGTCCTCGATGAGCACTCGGTTGGTGCGGATCAGGTCGGAGATCACGCCGAGCATCGCGGACATGAAGGCCAGGTTGATCAGCACGCCACCGAGCAGCAGCGACTGGATGTGGTTGCCGTTGTCACCGCTCAGCCACAGCACGAGGTAGCGGAAGAACGGGATCGCGCCGAGGACGAAGAAGAAGGCGGTGAGCCAGACGAAGATGGCGTACGGCTTGTACATCATGTAGGAGCGGACGATCGCCGCTCCCGACTTCATGATGTGCTCCGGCATCGACTTGAACAGCCGCGACTCACGCGTCTTGGCGTTGGTCTCGATCGGCACCGAGGCGATCTTCATCCGCTTGTTGCCCGCCTGGATGATCGTCTCCATGCAGTAGGAGAAGCGGGTCACGGTGTTGAGCAGCATCAGCGACTCGCGCGAGTAGGCGCGGAAGCCGCTGGCCGCGTCGGGCAGGTCGGTCTCGGCGGCCATGTTGACCACCTTGGAGCCGACCTTCTGCAGCTTCTTCTTCAGCCCGGAGAAGTGCTCGATCCGGTCGACCTGCCGGTCGCCGATGACGATGTCGGCCTGGCCGTTGATGATCGGCTGGACCAGGTCGGCGATGCGGTCCTGCGGGTACTGGTTGTCGCCGTCGGTGTTGACCACGATGTCGGCGCCCAGCTCGAGCGCGCGAACGACTCCGTCGTGGAAGGAACGGCCGAGCCCCTGGTTGCGGGAGTGGTGCACGAACTCGCGCACGCCGTGCTCCTTGGCCACCTCGACCGTCCGGTCCGTGCACCCGTCATCGACGATCAGGATCACGATCTCGTCGATTCCGGGGATCTGCTTCGGAATCGACTCCAGCACGGACGGGAGCGTCTCCTCCTCGTTGAGGCAGGGGACTTGAACGACAAGCTTCACAGGGACCTCAGGGCAAGTAGTGGGACCGAACACGGAATTCGGGGCAGATGAGGGGCTTCTGAACTGCCACATTACCGCGTGGATTCCGCGGCCCGACGGCCCCTCGCGGGTGTCATCCGGCGTATGTGCTAAGGCAACCTGGTGTTCAACACCGGTCTACGCCGTGTCCGCTCCGTCGCCCGCGAGCCGGGTGGATCGGTGGGCTAGGGACGGTCCTGAGGTCGGGGAAGGTCGTCGCGGAAGCGTGCCGGCCGCCCTTCCTTGCGGGCGCGCGTGGCTTCCTCGAAGTTGTCGGTGAGCAGGCGTAGGTAGAGCTGGCCGATGCCTTCGATCGGCATGTAGCTCTCCATCGAACCGGCTGCGATCCCGGCATGGAGCGACTTCTTGGTCAGCTCGATGCCCGGCTGGGAGAGTTCCGCGATCCGCGTCCCGATCACGACGGCCTCCTCGAGCACCGGGTCGGCCAGGCGCGAGACGAGCCCGATGCGGGCGGCCTCCTCAGCGCTCAGGTCGCGGCCGGTGAACATCAGATCCGCCGCGTGGCTGGAGCCGACCGCCCGCGGCAGCAAATAGCTGAGCCCGAGCTCGCTCGCGGTGAGGCCGTTGTTGATACCGGCCGCACGGAAGTACGCCGCGGTGGAGGCGATCCGGATGTCGCAGGCGAGAGTCAGGCAGAGCCCGCCCCCGATGGCCGCACCGTTGACGGCTGCGATGACCGGTTGGTGCAGGCGGCGGATCGTCCCGATCACGTCCTCCAGGAGATCCAGCGACCGCAACGCATAGCCCGGCCGGGCGAGCCCCTCGGTGTGCGGTGGCCGCCCGGCCGACTCCTGGTCCGCGCCTGCACAGAAGGCACGGCCGGCGCCGGTGATCACGATCGCCCGGACGCTGTTGTCGTGGCCGATCTCGACCAGCTGGTCCCGCACCGGCACCATCACGTCGAACGACATGGCGTTCATCCGCTCGGGACGGTCCAGGGTGAGGACGGCGACGCCGTCGGCCGGGCGGTCGACCGTGACGTACGGCATGGTCAGCTCACCTTCTCGCCGCAGAGGGCGTCGGAGATCTCCCGGCCATCCGGCTCGGCGTACGTGCAGCGCACCTCGCCGGCGATCTGAACAGCCATGAGCGAGACCTTGGTACGTCCGCGGACCGGTGTCACGCCCGCGGTGTCGCTGGGTGGAACGTGTTCTAGATGCTGGTGTCCTGAGGGGTCACGGAGTCGTTCCTGCTTCGCCGCCACCTGCGGAACACGGTCGGGATGAACAGGAGGGCGAGAAGTCCGAGAGCGCCGACTGCGGAGATCACTGCCCCGGCCCGCAGGCCGGGCGCTTCATAACGGAGGGTGACCGTGTGGGTTCCGTCGGGGACGGGCACGGCGGCGAAGGCGTGGTTGCCGGCGACCAGGTCCACCGGGCGGCCGTCGACCGTCGCCGACCAGCCCGGACGGGCGATCGAGTCGGCGACGACCAGGTAGCCGGCTCTGTCTGCGGTGACCTCGGCGGAGATCGTCTCGGCCTCGTCGCGGCGTACGTCCACCTCGGCGGTCGAGCCGGACGCGGCCGGCGTCGAGTCGTCGTCGAGGAGCACCGTGCCGGGGGCGACGCCCTCGGTCAGCCGTCGCACCCGCGTGGGACCGTCCGTCACGACCTCGCTGGTCCCGGCCCAGCGGATCCGGGGAAGCGCGCTCGCGCGCTCGTAGACGACCGCGCCGGCCGAGGCGTGCACCACCCGCAGGCCGTCGCCCTTCTCCGGACGGACCGCCGTGCAGACCGCGGAACCGTCGGTGCGGCCGGCCAGCTGGACCGGTTTCCGCTTCCCTGCGAACGAGATGGAGACCGGCACCGGACCGGAGGCGAAGCGGTGGTCGGGGATCGCGACGCGCAGCTTCTCCCCGCGCTTGAGCGGTCGGTTGACGGCGATGGCCCGCTCGGAGGTGACCTTCTCGGCGCCGGCCCCGACGCTCACCTGGACGACCGTCGGCGTCTGCGCCCGCGGCTTCAGGCCGTCGGGCACGGTGACCTCGATGCCACGCAGGTCGCCCTGCGGGACCTGGCAGGTCGCCTGCTGGCCGGGCATCACGGTGAGCGGCTGCCGTTGCGCGCCCGGCACCGGTGTCGGCGATGAGACCCCGATGACTTCCATCGGCTGGGTCACCCAGTAGCGGACCGAGAGCTGGTCGAGCACCGGTTGACGCCCCGGAGTGGGCACGTTGGCGGGGAAGTCGCTGTAGGTCGGGGACAGCTGGGCGTCCGGGCTGACCGCGGCGATCAGCGACTTCCACTCCGCCGAGGTGAACTCATGGCCCGTCGGCGTACGCAGCCGGTAGTGGTCGGCGACGGCCGAGTGCTCCCAGCTCGAGGCGCCGTAGCGCTCCTCTCCGAGGTTCTTCTTCAGGAACTCGTGGGCAGGCGTGACCGGGTAGAACTCGTCACGGTCGGTGAGCGGCAGCACCTCGCGCGCGAACATCGTGCTCTGCGCGAGCACCGCCAGGACGAGCACCAGCGGGCCCAGCAGCCGCAGCCGGCCCCGCAGCAGCAGCGTCGCCGCCACCGCGAGGACCGAGACCACTCCCAGCAGCGCCGGCACCTGCAGCTTCGCGGCGACGTCGGGGATCGGCCGCGGGGCGCCGTCGATGTAGACATAGGCCGCGTACAGGAAGTACGCAGCCACCCCGGCGGCCGCCAGCAGCACGACCAGCGACACCACCAGACGCGGACGCCAGGACCGACCCTCCTCGTCGGCAGACCGCGACACCTCGGCCCGCTGGACGAGGCGCTCCAGCCCGATCCCGGCCAGCACTGCGCACAGGAACCCGAAGATCGAGTTCGCCCGCCCGAAGCTGTTGGAGCTGTAGCCGGGCAGCTTCTGCAGCAGCTCGAGCGGCAGCCCGCCGACCCACAGCAGCCAGACGACGGCGGCCAGTACGACCGCGAGCAGGGCGGGCGTCGAGGGGCGGCGGCCGCCGGGGATCCTGACGATCAGGGCGCACAGGACCAGGATCAGCGCCGCGACGCCGATGAAGGAGATCGACTCGATCGGGTTGTCCTCGCCGAACCAGAGCCCGTCGACGCAGGTGCCGTAGACGTCAGGGGCCACCGTCGTCAGCACGAGACTGGCCGGCTTGACCTGGTTGGGGACCCGTCCGTCGAGCCCGAGAGCGCTCATGTTGAGCGCGAAGGGGAGCACCTGGACCGCGGAGAGCGCGACCCCGAGCCCGACCCCGCCGGCGGCGATGCCGCCCGCGACCAGCGTGCGCCGCACGTCCCGCAGCGCCAGCGCCCGGACGACCACGTAGATCCCGCCCAGGGTCAGCGCGAACATCGTCACCGCCGGGAACCCGCCGAGCAGCATCGCGGCGACCACCAGGCCGACGGCGGCCAGGTCGCGCGCGCCGCGCTCGCGCACCGCACGGTCCAGGGCCCACAGCAGCAGCGGGATCAGGCAGGCGACCTTGGTGTGCGGCCAGTTGGTCCACATCATCATGAACCCGGAGGTGAAGAAGACCAGGCCGGCGACCAGCGCGATGCTGCGCCGCACCCCGAGCCGGCCGAGGAACAGCACCATCCCAGCCAGCACCAGGACCAGCTCGGTCAGCTTCACCCAGGCGGGCGCCAGCCACAGCGGCATCACCCAGTAGGGCCACGAGACCGGGCTCAGCACCGCATGGTTCGGCAGCGAGGCCAGCGGCGCGCCGCCCACCTCGTACGGCGCCCAGGTCTGCCAGTTGCCGTGGCGTACGCCCTCGACGATGTTCTCGACGCCGGGCAGGTAGTAGTCCCACGTGTCCCCGCGGCACCACAGCGTCCCTTGCGGGATCGGGCCGTCGGCGGCGTACGGCATCATCGCGTGCAGCCATCCGGTGTCCAGCAGCATGCCCTGACCCACGAGCGCGGGACCGAAGGTCACCGCGACGAAGAGGACGAGAAGTGCCAGGACGACGCCTGAGCGCCACCGATCGGATCCAGTCACAACAGGGGAGGGCACAGGCCGAAAATCTATGAGTAGTCGGGAACCGACGTCGGTAGCGCGCGCGGTAGGTCGGTCAAGTTGTCTTTCGGGCGTTCCGGCCGGCGGGTCAGTCGCGCCTGGTCGCGACGGCCACCAGCCCGGTGCCGGTGTCGGGCCGTAGCCGCTGTAGTGCCATGAACGGGCTGGTCGCGAGGGCGATGGCGGCCCCCTTGAGCTGGCCGCTGGGCTGGAACGTACGCCCGGTCGCCCGGGTGAGCTCCTCGGGTGTGAGGTCGCCCACCTTCTCCAGCTTCCGGGCGTCGATCCGGTTGCGGACCGCCTCCAGGGCGTAGCCGAGCGGCCAGCCGTAGACGGTGATGTCGACGTCGCCCAGACCGGCCTCCTCCAGCCGCTCGGTGAGCTCGGCGGGGCTGTAGCGGCGGAAGTGCCCGGCATGCCGGTCCATCGGACCGAACCGCTCCTGGAACGCCGGCACCGAGAGCACCAGCTGCCCGCCGGGGCGGATGTGGGTGACCCACTCGGCCAGCGCCCCCTTGTCGTCCTCGATGTGCTCGAGCACCTCGAAGGCGCAGACCATGTCGTACGTCCTCCCCGAGTCCAGCTCGGAGGACATCGCGTTCAGCACCGTGCCGCCCATGCAGGTGATCCGCTCGGACGCTACGGCGAACGAGTCCGCGTCCGGCTCGACCCCGAGGTAGTCGGCGCGCATCGCCAGGCGGGCGCCGAAGGCACCCTGGCCGCAGCCGATCTCCAGCGCCGTCCTCGGAGCCAGCCGGTCGATGATCCGGCTGACGACGTCGTAGCGGAGCCAGGCGCGGGGTGCGAGCGGCGGCAGTGGGCGGTCGGTGGCGGTGAGCGACATCGGGGTGCTGGGTCGGGTCGGGTTCAACTGGGCTGATTGCTTCGGGCTTCGCTTCAGCTAAGACATTCGAGGATGGGGGAGGCGACGGCCCGCGGGGTGTAGTGCTCGCGGGCCTGCTCGTAGGCGGCCTCGCGCAGGCGCTGGGCCTCGTCGGGGTCGTCGGCGAGCTTGGTCAGGGCCGAGGCGAGCTCCTCCGGGCTGCCGGGGGAGACCAGCATGGCCGCGCTCTCCAGCATCCGCCGCTGGGGCGCGGTGTCGGAGGTGACGACGACAGCGCCGGCGGCGGCGCCCTGGAACGCCTTGTTGGGCACCACCCGGCGTGCCTGCGGGACGGTGCCGAAGATGCCGAGGCTCACGTCGAACCCGGCGACGAAGTCGGGCAGGTCCTCGGCGTCGACCCAGTCGACCCAGGAGACGCGCGGGTTGCCGGCCGCGAGGCGCCTGGCCTCCTCGTACTGCTGGCCCTGGCCCACCATCGTCACCTCGATCCGCTCGTCGTCGGCGAGGATGTCGAGGGCGTCGGCGATCACCGGGGCGCCGTGGGTGGGGGAGAAGAGGCCGACGAAGACAGCCTTCAGCGGCTCCTCGGTCGGCCGCTCGAGCGCCCGGGCGCCCGCGTCGAACCACTCCTTGGTGGCACCCACCGGGCACACGACCGAGTGCCGGCGTACGTCCTCGGGCAGCCCCTCCTGCTGCTCGACCGTGTCGACGATGACCACGTCGGCCTGCTTCAGCGCCATCGCGTCGATCGCCTTCATCAGGCGCAGCTTCAACCCGCCGGATCCGGCCAGCCGCCGGTTGGTGGCCACCCCGGCGGCCGAGACCATGTGGTCGAGCAAGATGGTCGAGCGCGGATGGAGGAGACGGGCCAGGTGCACGTCGAAATGACCCAGATAGCCGACCAGCACGGCGTCGGGACGCCCGCGCAGACGGCGACGCATCGACTCGGCGACGAGGCCGCTCCAGCAGGTCAGCAGACGCAGCACGAGCAGCGGCAGACGCCACGGTTGTCGCAGGATCGCCACCCTCGCCGCGGTGTCCAGGCCGAGCGGCCGGTTGACCTCGGTGACCTCCGCGCCACAGGCGCGTAAGCCCTCGATGAGTACCGCGACCCGCGGATGGGAGGCCACGTCGTAGGTGCCGAAGGCGACGATGTGCATCACCTCAACGTTAGGGTCGTGATCAAGGAAAGATCGAGCAGCACACCCCGCATCTGAGATGTCGGCACCCGAAAAGTGCTGCCAAGGAGGACCCGTGGGCCGAGGTTGGACGAAGGCGGTGCCGCTCAAGGCGGTGGTCGTCGCGATCGTCGTCCTGGTGGCGGCGTACGCGATCCACCGCAACTGGAACGCGCTCGTGCGGGGCTTCGAGGAGCTGCCGCTGTGGGTGCTCGGGGTGGCCTTTCTGCTGACCGTGCTCGCCCAGGGCGTGGCGCTGTTGATGTGGCGGGTGGTGCTGGCCGATCTCGGTTCGCCGCTGCCGCTGGTGCCCGCGGCCAGGATCTTCTACGTCAGCCAGCTGGGGAAGTACCTGCCCGGCTCGGTGTGGACGATCGTCGGGCAGATGGAGCTCGCCCGCGCGGAGCGGGTGCCGCGGCGTACGTCCCTGACCCAGGGTGTTCTCGTGCTGGCGATCGCGGTCGGCGCGGGGGTGATGGTCTCGGTGCTGCTGATGCCGTTCCTCGGACAGGAGACGTTTGCGCGCTACTGGTGGGCGGTCCTGCTCCTGCCGCTGATCCTGGTGGCGCTGCATCCACCGGTCTTCGCGAAGGTGGCCGACACCGGGCTGCGGCTGGTGCGACGCGAGCCGCTCGAGGTACTGCCGACCTGGCGGGGGATCGGCACGGCGCTGGCGCTGCAGGGCGTGGTCTGGCTCCTGCTCGGCCTCCAGATCTGGGTGGTCGTGGTCGGCCTGGGCGGCGACCCGCTGCCCTCGTTGCTGGCCAGCGTCGGCGGCTATGCGCTCGGGTTCAGCCTGGGGATGGCTGCGATCGGGCTCCCGGCCGGTGCCGGGTTGCGCGAGGCCGTCCTGGTCGTGGCCCTCTCCGGCGTACTCTCGCCCGGGCTGGCGCTGCTGGTTGCCCTGCTGGCCCGTGGGATCGCCGTTCTGGCCGACGTCGTCGTCGCCCTCGTCGCCGCCTTCCTGACCCGTCGCGACGGCGACCTTCCAACACCTGCCCCAACATCTGCCCCGTCACCAGCCAACGAACCACTCGGGAGACGTCTGTGCCCACCGCACGGCCCACCGCACCACAGCTCTGGACCGCCGGCCTGATCGCCAACCTCATCACCTGCGCCGGCGTGTGTGCCGGCTATGCGCTCTCCTCGCCGCTCTACGGCACCAAGGACGAGGTGGCCCACGTCGACCACGCCTACCAGCTCTGGCACGGCACCCTGATCGGCATCGGCGACCCGATGCGGATGCCGCAGATCTGGGGCTACACGCTGCCCTTCGACTGGACCGGCCAGCATCCACCGCTCTTCTACCTGATGCTGGCCCCCGTGGTCGGACCGCTCACCGACGCCGGCCACCTGCTCGCCGCCGGGATGGCGGCCCGCGGCATCGCCCTCGTGATCACCTGCCTCGTCGTGGCCGCGGTGATGTGGACGACGCGCCAGATCGTCCCGAGCCGCCCCGAGGTGTCGGTCGCGGCCGGCTTGGTCACCGCGCTCAGCCCGGCCCTGACCCGGCTCGGCGGCGTCGTCTTCAACGACAACCTGTTCGTGCTGTGGGCCACTCTTCTGGTCGGCCAGACCGTCTGGCTGCTTCGCCACGGGTCCCGTACCGGCGGGCTGGTGCTCTTCGGTCTGTACGCCGCGGCCGCCCTCGGCACCCGGCTCCCCGGCGTCGTCTTCATCGGCCTGTGCGCGACGACCCTCGGCCTGGTCTGGCTGTTCGGCCCGCGCCGCGACTGGACGGGCATCCTGCGTCTGGGCGTCGCCGTGCTCCTCGCCGTCGCCGTCAACGCGTGGTTCTACATCCGCAACTTCCGTGCCACCGGCAACTGGTCCGGCATGCAGACCGACCTCGTCGGCAAGCCCGGCGGCCCCCTGCAGGAACGGGAGGTACGCCCCGTGCTCGACGTCGCCACCGACCCCGACATCTGGCGCCAGCTGCTGATCCCGCCGGCGCTCCAGGAGCACGTCACCATCGGCGCCGTGCTCACCCTCGCCCCGCTCGTGCTCGGGCTGGTCGTCGGCCTCCGCGCGTTCTCCCGGTCGCGGCGCGAGCCCGTCCGGGTGGCGACGGCGCTGCTGCTGCTCGCTCTGACCGTGGTCGTCGTCGGGATCCAGCTCAACTACGCGGCTGGTGGTGGGGGAGCGTACTGGCGCTATCTGATCCCGCTCACCGTCGTGACCAGCCTGCTCACCGCGCTCGGGCTTACCGTCACGCCGCGCTTTGCGGGGCCGGCGGTCGCGGTCTGGGCTGCGGCGGCGTTCGCGGTCTTCGCCGCCCACATCGCTCCGCCGAACCCGGCCGGTGGCGACCTGGCCACCGCACCGGTCTTCCAGTCGGCGGCCTGGGTCGCGACAGGCATCGCCGGTGTCGCGTGCGTGGCCGGTGTGGTGACCGTCCTTTTGGTCGCCGTCGTCCGGTCCCGGTAAGATCTCATCTGATCTGTCGTGCCCTCATCCGGAAGTGAAACATGACTGCCCTGGACCCGAGAGCGCCGCTCGTGCTCGATACACGCGAGCTCGGCCGCCGCCCGGGGTCCGAGCGTCACGTGGAGCTGACGGTGCCGGCGCCGGCGGATCTCGGTATCGAAGTCCTCTCTGTCCCCGAGGGTTCGCCGGTCGAGTTCGACCTGCGGCTCGAGGCGGTCATGGAGGGTGTGCTGGTCACGGGGACGGCTTTCGCTGTCCTCGAGGGCGAGTGCGTGCGGTGCCTGGAGCCGATCGAGGACGAAGCCGAGGTCGACATCCAGGAGCTGTACGTCTACGACGACTCTCGTGACGGCCAGGCCCCTGATGAGGACGACGAGACCAGCCGGACCGAGGGCGATCTGATCGACCTCGAGCCGGTGCTCAGGGATGCGGTGGTGCTCGCACTGCCGTTCCAGCCGATGTGCCAGGACGACTGTCCGGGACTGTGCCCCGAGTGTGGGGCGCGGCTCGCGGACGATCCCGGGCACGACCACGGCGACAAGGTCGACCCGCGCTGGGCGGGGCTGGCTTCGCTGAAAGATGAGCCCAGCAACTAGAGTTCGCCAGTAACTAGGCTTCAGTAGCCGGTCGAGATCCGACCGGCCGAATAAGAGGAGAAAACAGTGGCTGTCCCGAAGCGGAAGATGTCGCGCAGCAACACCCGCCACCGCCGCTCGGCCTGGAAGGCCGTTGCGCCGACCCTGGTGACGTGCGCGAACCCCGCCTGCGGCGCCAAGCACATCCCGCACCGTGCGTGCGGCGAGTGCGGCCAGTACGGCGCTCGCGCCGAGCGTCGCCAGGTCCTCTGATCTGACACGCGGTTAGTCTCCTGACCAACTACGCCGAGCTTCGCAAAGCGCTCGGGGATCCGATCCTGGACCCCGAGCTGCTTGAGCGTTCGCTGACACACCGGTCCTACGCCTACGAGAACGGTGGCCTGCCCACCAACGAGCGCCTGGAGTTCCTGGGCGACTCGGTGCTCGGCGTCGTGGTCACCGAGACCCTCTATCGCACCCACCCAGACCTGCCCGAGGGCAAGCTGGCCAAGCTGCGGGCGGCAGTTGTGAACGCCCGCGCCCTGGCCGAGGTCGGTCAGGCCATCGGCCTCGGCCAGCACATCAAGCTGGGCCGTGGCGAGGAGGCCACCGGTGGGCGCGAGAAGGCGTCGATCGTCTCCGACACCGTGGAAGCGGTGATCGGAGCGGTCCACCTCTCCGGTGGCATCGAGGTCTCCACCGTCCTCGTCCACCGACTCTTCGACCCCCTCATCGAGGCGGCCTCCGACCTCGGTGCCGGGCTCGACTGGAAGACCTCGCTGCAGGAGCTCGCCGCCGAGCGTGCCCTCGGTGTGCCCGAATACGTCATCACCGACGAGGGCCCCGACCACATGAAGACCTTCACCGCGAAGGTCCGGGTCGGCGAGCAGCTCTACGGCAACGGCGTCGGCCGCTCCAAGAAGGAGGCCGAGCAGGCCGCCGCGGAGACGGCCTACGGCGAGATCCAGGCCTCCGCTTCCTCCTCGGCCTGAGGTCAGTCGTTGCCTGAGCTCCCCGAGGTCGAGGTCGTACGCGCCGGCCTCGAGCGCCACGTACTCGGCGCGAGGATCCTCGCCGTCGAGGTCCTGCACCCCAGGCCCGTACGCCGCCACCTCGCCGGTGCCTCGGCCTTCGCCGAGGAGCTGAGAGGCCGCGTGCTCGTCGGCGCCCGCCGCCGCGGCAAGTACCTGTGGCTGCCGCTGGACTCCGGGGACGCCCTCATGGCCCACCTCGGGATGAGCGGCCAGATCCTCGTCCAGCCGCCGGAGTCGCCCGACGAACGCCACCTGCGCGTCCGCATCCGCCTCGAAGGGGCCGCGGAGGGTCGCGAGCTCCGCTTCGTCGACCAGCGCATGTTCGGCGGTCTCTCGATCAGCCCCGGGGGAGCCGAGCTCCCGCCCGAGATCGTCCACATCGCCCCCGACCCGCTCGAGGCCGCCTTCGACGCGGAGGCCGTCGTCCGGCGGGTCCGTCGATCGGCCAGCGGCATCAAGCGGATCCTGCTCAACCAGACCGTGATCAGCGGCGTCGGCAACATCTACGCCGACGAGGCACTCTGGCGCGCCAAGCTGCACGGCGAACGCCCGGGGGACCGGCTGACCGGCCCGAAGGTGCGCGAGCTGCTCGGCCACGTACGCGACGTGATGACCGAAGCGCTTGCCCAGGGCGGCACCTCCTTCGACGCGCTCTACGTCAACGTGAACGGCGAGTCGGGCTACTTCGAACGGTCGCTCGCGGCGTACGGACGTGAGGGCGAGCCCTGCGACCGGTGTGGTGCGCCGATGCGCCGCACCGCCTTCATGAACCGCTCCTCCTACTTCTGCCCCACCTGCCAACCGGCACCTCGAGCCCGGCGAATCCCGGGGTAGATAGTCCATCTGGGCTATTGCTCACTGCCCCTTCGGACCACCCGAATGTTGCGGGCACGTGACAGTTCCGACGATCCTCAGCGTTGGTTAAGGAAACCGGATTCCAGTGGGTTAATCTCTGGTTCGTTCATCTCCGTTCGTCCCGGGTTCAGCTTCCCCCGGGCCGGGGGGAGCAGACGATTCACCGCCGTGTTCGGGCTGGCGGTTTTGCCGGGTGGCGACGTGGTCATCCGGATCTCGGGGAAGACAAACCACGGCCCATCCGTACCGGCACAGGCGTGAACCACACGCACGCGCCATCGGGTTGGTCAACAGCTCGACAGGACAACAGGTGGCTCCCCACAAGCTCGCCGTATCCGATCATGCGCCCACGACGCGCCCGCAGGATCTGGAACTACCGCAACCCCGCGTAGCCAATGCTCAGGCCGAGCAGACCCGCATCATCCCGGTCGCCATGGCCGCTGACCTCAACTACGCCAAGCCCATGTCGGTGGCGATCACGTCCTTGTTGGAGAACTCCGGGACCGACACCAGCTACGACCTGAAGATCCTCGTGGCGGAGGAGTACCCGGCGGAAGTACGGGACCAGATCCTCAGCTTCGAAAATCGTTATCCGGGCAACACGATCACGTTCGTCGTCGTGGACGGCTTCGCTGACGTCAAGGTCAGCACCTCGCACCTGACCGCACCTGCGTACTTCCGGCTCAAGCTGCCTGACCTCTTCCTGGATGTCGACAAGATCATCTACCTCGACGTCGACACCGTCATCGAGAGCGATCTGTCGCCGCTCTACGCGCAGGACGTGAACGACGTCTATGTCGCCGCAGTGCCGGCTGCCGTCTACCACCTCCGGTCAGCAGAGGCGGCCCGGGCGATGGGCATCCCGTCCTTCGACCGCTACGTCAACTCCGGTGTCATGGTGATGAACCTGGAGAAGATGCGTGAGGACGGCCTGGTCGAGCAGTTCCTCGAGCTCTCCGCCAAGGAGTTCGACTCCGACGATCAAGACATCATCAACATCGTTTGCTATGACGGCCTCCGCCATCTTCCGCTCCGCTTCAACCTGATGACGAAGTACGGTCCCAAGAACGTCGAGGAGTTCTGGAGCAGACCGGCCGTTCAGCGAGTCTGGTCCCGTGACGAGTACGACGAGGCGATGAGCTCGCCGGTCATCATCCACTTCGCGGACAAGCGGAAGCCGTGGATGGACGTCTCGGCCGACTTCGCAGAACGATGGTGGCAGTACGCGGCAATGAGCCCGATGTGCGCCGAGATCGTGGCCACTTATCTCGCCGACGCGGTCGCTCAGGCCGCCGGGACCGCCTCGGCTGTCCGCAAGCGGCTGAGAAGCCGGGTGGTCACCCTCGAGCAGGAGCTCCAGGGCCGGGATCAGGAGCTCGCCGACACCCGTGGCTCGGTGTCCTTCAGGATCGGGTCCCTGATGACGTCCGGACCTCGCGTCATCCGCAACTCGCTCAAGCGAGATGTCCGCTGGTCACAGCCCCGAGCCCGCGTCATCGAGAAGTAGCCCGGCGTTGCGGCACGCCGTGAGCCGGCTCGATCGAAACCAGACCAACCGCGGGACCGCCCGCACTGTCGTCACCCCAGAAACACAAGGAGGAACCATGCCTGCCGGTATGGGCGAGCAGCCGACCAACAAGCTCGGGCTGCGTCATCGGATGGTGCGCGTCGCGGAAGTGGACGGCGAACACAAGCTGGTGCTGTTCGGTCGCCCGACCAGCGGCGGTCCGGTCCTGTCCCGCTACACCCGGCTCCTGGACCGACAGTCGGGTCTGAACGCGAAGATCGAGCGTCTCCGGGCTCGGCTGGGCGAGCCTGCGGGGGACGAGCCGGAGACCGGGCGACCGTACTATCTCGAGCCCGACAGCGTTGAGCGGCTGAGCGTCGAGGAGATGGTCGAAACCCTCGCCGCGTACGACGTCGTCTCGTTCGATGTCTTCGACACGGCGCTGTACCGAGCGGTGGAGTTCCCCAAGGATGTCTTCCGGATCCTCGGGTCGAGGCTCGGCATCGACCGGTTCCCGAGTATCCGCAGGCAGGCGGAGGAGCACGCGCGTCGGGAGAACGACAACCACAAGGGGTCCCGAGAGGTCACCCTCCGTGAGATCTACGCCGTGATGGAGGAGCGTTACGGCGCGGATCCGGGGTGGGAGATGCTCGAGCGGGATCTCGAGATCGAGCTGGCCGAAGCGAACCCTTACATCAAGGAGGTCTTCGATCGGCTCCTCGCCAAGGGCAAGACCATCGTCTTCACCTCCGACATGTACCTCCCGCGGGAGGTCATCGAGGAGATGCTCGTCCGCAATGGTTACGCGGGCTACGAGAAGATCTACCTGTCGAACGAGTACCTTCGCCGTAAGGGCGACGGCACGCTGCAGCAGGTCCTCCTGGAGTACTACGGCAGCGAGACGTCGATCGTCCACGTAGGCGACAATCTCGAGGCAGACGTCGAGCAGTCCGAGCGGGTCGGTCTTCCGGCCGTGTACAACCAGGACCAGCGAAGGCTCGTTCGGGAGCCGTACATGGAGGCGCTGGCGGGCAGCTTCTACGGGGCGGCCGTCAACAACTCGATCGGCTCCGGCACCTGGTCCGAAGGCCTGCACTACACGCACGGCTACCGTGTCGGAGGCATTCTGGCCGCTGGGTTCTGCGAGTTCCTCGAGTCGGTCGTACGCGAGAAGAACATCGATCGGATCCTGTTCTGCGGGCGCGACTGCGACGTGATCTCACGCGTATACGACCGCTTCTACGGCAGCGCCGACGGCGTGTACATCGACATCTCCCGCTACGCGGCCGCCGGGATCACGCTCGACCTGAATTTCGACGACTTCGTCGGGCGCTCCTTCTTCCGCTGGTTCAAGGAGTCCAACAACACCAAGACCATCGAGCAGCTCCTGATCGACACCGGGTTCGACTACCTGCTGCCGTACCTGGACAAGGCAGACATCGAGCGGTTCCTGTTCCCGGCCAGCGCCACCCGGCGACGTCTGGAGCAGTTCTTCTGGGACCACAAGCACGTCATCGAGGAGCACAACCGCACCAGCATCGACGCGGCGAAGGAGTACTTCGGCGCGGCCGTCGGCGATGCCAAGCGGGTTCTGATCGTCGACATTGGCTGGAGCGGCACCTGCATCACCGCCCTTCGACACTTCTTCGGCACCGCGTTGGCTGACCGCGCGCTCGAGGTCTCGGGCGCCCTGATGTGCACGAGCCGCACGGAACAGGTCACCGACACGGTGTCTGACGGCTTCATCAGCGCATATGCCTACTCGCCGATGGCAAACCTGGACCTCGCGAGGTTCATGATGCCCGGTGG
This sequence comes from Nocardioides sp. NPDC127514, assembly GCF_040302125.1. Lineage (NCBI taxonomy): Bacteria > Bacillati > Actinomycetota > Actinomycetes > Propionibacteriales > Nocardioidaceae > Nocardioides > Nocardioides sp. NPDC127514. The sequence continues at coordinate 45,222 of NZ_JBEORF010000017.1, forward strand.
ACCGAAGGCGGCGCGCAAGACGGACCTGCTGCACCACCCGCTCGAGTACCTGTTCACCGAGGTTGCCTCCAGCGTTGTCGGCTATGGGTTCGAGAAAGGCCGGGCTGTCGCCCTCCGTGGCAACAACGCTCCGCGCAACGTCGAGCAGATCACCGAGATGCAGCGCGGGATCGTCGACTTCGTCGAGGCGTACCTCGCCCGCTCCAAGGGCTACCGGGACATCCGCCCGATCTCCCCCTACGTTGCGTTCAATCCGTTGAAGGCGGCGATCGAGAACGAGTCGTACTCCTACGACGTCTACAAGGACTTCCTCTACGACGCCACGCCAGCTCTGTTCGGCGAGGAGACGCATACCGAGCGATTCGGTGACCTGTTCGACCTCGGTGGGCCGATCCAGGCACTCGAGCCTGTTGCGTCGGAGGACTCCGCTCAGGTCTCGCGGTCGCGTCGCATCGTGTTCGTGTCGCCGGAGATGACCTACACCGGCACGCCTCGAAGCCTGCACCGGATGTGCAAGGTCGCGATGTCCCTGGGGTACGAGCCGGTGGTCTGGACGGCGAAGCCCGGTCCTTTCTCGAAGGAGTTCGCAGCCCTCGGCATCTCGGTGAAGGTGATGCGCGCCGGCCAGCTGGGTCCGAAGCGGATCAACAAGCTCATCGAGAGCGGTGTCGAGCTCGTCGTCTGCAACACGGTGGCGACGGACGACTACGTGCGCGCCCTGGAGGGGCGGATCCCGCTCGTCTGGTACGTGCGTGAGGCGACCAACCTGCCTGACTTCTTTGCCGCGGCGCCGGAGCGCCAGGAGACGCTCCGCCAGAGCCGCAGCATCTGTGTAGTCAGCGAGTACGCCGCGGCAGCCGTCGCGGAGCACGCCGAAGGACCCGTCGAGGTGGTGCGTAACAGCGTCGTGGACGTCTCGGAGTACGCGCAGCCGTACGAGATCGCCGCCGGCGGCAAGTTCAAGTTCGTCCAGCTCGGCACCATCGAGCACCGCAAGGGATACGACGTCTTCATCGCCGCCTACAAGGCCATGCCGGAGGAGTATCGGGCTCGCGCAGAGCTGCACTTCGCGGGCGGGTTCATCAACAGCGGTACGTCGGTCAGCTCCTACGTGTTCGGCCAGATCGCAGACGAGGAGAACATCCACTACCACGGTGTGATCTCCGACGAGCGAAAGAAGATCGAGCTCCTTTCGCAGATGGACACCGTGGTCGTGGCGTCGCGCGATGAGTCGTGCTCGCTGGTGGCGCTCGAGGGAGCGATGCTGTCCAAGCCCTTGATCGTGACGGAGAACGTCGGCGCCAAGTACATGGTCAGCGACGCGAACGGCCTGGTGGTCGACACCGGTGACGTGATGTCGCTCCGCGCCGCCTTCATGGCCATGATGGACAAGGAAGCCTCAACGCTCGAGAAGATGGGCAACGCGTCCCGCAGAGCGTATGACGAGCGGGCCAGCATGGATGCGTACACCAAGGACCTAGGAGCTCTCTTCGAGCGCCGGATCGCCGCTGGTGCCGGCCGGAGGATCCAGCCGGTCACGTCGAAGGCGGAGCGCCGCCGTGGACGAGTTCCTTCGGCGACCAGGGACGTGGTGGTGTCGCTGACCTCGATTCCTCACCGGATGCTCACCATCGGCCAGTGCATCGACTCTCTTGTGGAGCAGACGAAGCGGCCCGACAAGGTGCTCCTGTGGCTGTCCACCGAGAACTTCCCCAACCGCGAGGCCGACGTCCCGAACGAGGTCCTGGAACGTCAGGACGACTGCTTCCAGATCCGCTGGGTCGACGGCGACATCGCGCCGCACAAGAAGTACTTCTACGCGGTGCAGGAGTATCCCGACGCACTCGTCGTCACCGTCGATGACGACGTCGTCTACGAGGAGAACCTCGTCGAGACCCTGTACGAGGGCCACTTGGCAAACCCGCGGGCCATCATCTGCCAGCGGGCGAACCTGGCCATGTTCCGTCCCGACGGCACCCTTCGTTCCTACGACGGCTGGGTCTACGACTGCAACTACCTGCGCGGCAAGGCGAGCTACCAGCTCCTTCCGACGGGGATCGGCGGGGTGCTCTACCCGCCGCACTCGCTGCCCGCAGCGACTTTCGACCTCGAGGCGATCTCCGAGACCGCGCTGTACGCCGACGACCTCTGGCTCAAGGCGATGGCGACCGCCAACGGCTACCCGGTCTGGATGCCGCGCGAGCGCGCTGGCTATCAGCAGATCCAGGAGGCCCAGACCGTCGCGCTGTGGCGTCGCAACGCGTTCCAGGGCAACAACGACCTCGTTTTGGAGAAGGTGCTCGGCCACCTCGAGCACGGCGTGGGAGTCTCCCGTGATGCCCTCCTGCAGCGCATCCGTGGTGTCGCGGACGACGGTCGCATGATCGGACCGGACGACGTCGACACGGCGCCGCTTCTCTGACGGTCATGACGATGCACATGGACGAGAGACCTTCATGACGACGGCGACGAGTACGCGGTCGGCCGATGTGCGTACGGAACCTAGTGCGCCGGCGCGGGCAGGTGCGTTCCGGCCAGATATCCAAGCGCTCCGCGCGATCGCGGTGCTCTCCGTGTTCGCCTACCACCTCGCTCCGGGACGACTGAGTGGCGGGTACATCGGTGTGGACGTGTTCTTCGTCATCTCGGGGTTCCTGATCGGGAGTCACCTGCTCCGTGAGATGGAGACGACCGGCCGCATCCGGCTGGGCGCGTTCTGGGCCCGGCGAGCGAAACGGCTTCTGCCGGCGTCGCTCCTCGTCCTGCTGGTGAGCGCCGTGGCGACGTTCGTCTGGGTGCCGCGAAGTCTCTGGTCGCAGTTCCTGACCGAGATCGCCGCGTCGAGCCTGTACGTCGAGAACTGGCGACTCGCCTGGGCGAGCGTGGACTACCTCGCCGCCGACAACAAGCCCTCCGCCGTTCAGCACTTCTGGAGTCTCTCCGTCGAGGAGCAGTTCTACCTGTTCACACCGGTTCTGCTGCTCCTGGTGCTGTTGCTCTCCCGGTTGATCGGCCCCAGGTCGTACGTCACGACCCGGGGACTGGCTGGATCACTGTTCGCGCTCATCGCCTGCGCCTCCTTCGCCTACGGTGTCTGGCTCACCGCGAACACCCCAGAGGCGTACTTCTCCACCTTCACCCGAGCGTGGGAGTTCGCCGCCGGGGTTCTCATCGGATTGTTGCCGATGATCGCGTCGAGGAGGGCGCGCGCTCTGGGGGTGGCGCTGGGCCTTGCCCTGATCGCGACGGCAGCGACGCGCTACACCAGCGCCACGCCATTTCCAGGGGTCGCCGCCCTGGTTCCGGTGAGCGGCGCCGCACTGGCCATCTGGCTCGGTCGGGGAACGTTCCTCGCACGCGTCGGAACATGGCGACCCGTGTCCATCGTCGGAGACACCTCGTATGCCATCTACCTCTGGCACTGGCCGCTCATCATCCTGCTGCCGTACATCACCGGTGCGCCCTTGAACGTGGGGACGAAGCTGCTGATCCTATGCGTGACATTCCCGCTCGCATGGCTCAGTACGACCCAGTGGGAGAACCGTGTCCGCTTCTCCGCACGGCTTCTTGGTGGACGTTCTCCGCTTTCTGTCGGCCTGTGGAGTGCTGCGGCGATGGTCGTCGTGCTGGCCGTCGCTGCAACCGGGCTGACAGCGCAGGCGATGAGTGCAGCGGAGTCGGAACGGAAGGCGAACGCCCTGCTCGCTCGGAACCTGCCCTGTCTGGGAGCGGCCGAGCTCGCCGACCCAACCTGCGAGAACCCCGATCTGGACGGCGTTCTCGTCCCGAACCCGTCCGACCTCGCCACGGACCAGGCGAACCGTGGCGAATGCTGGTCGAGCTCGGCGGCCAAGACCGGTCACGTCGTCATGTGCCAGCTCGGCCCGAAGACCGGCTACAGCAAACGACTGCTTGCGGTCGGTGACTCCCACAACGATCAGCTCGTCGGGGCGTACGAGGACATCGCGCACGAGTTCGGGTGGCGGATCGACGTCGCCGGCCGAGTCGGTTGTTACTGGACTCAGTCGGACCTCCAGAAGAACAGCACCGCAGACCATCGGATGTGCCAGGAGTGGCGGCGTGGCATCAGCGCGTACGTCGAGAACGCCGATGATCTGGACGCGATCCTCACCTCCAAGGCGCGAAACTCCTCTCCGATCCTGACCGGTGGCGATGTGACCGCGTCTGTCGCAGAGACCGCAGACGGGTTGGCCCGCGCGTGGGCGCGCCGGCCGACCCCTCGAAAGGTGCCCGTGATCGCGATCGAGGACAACCCGGCGATGCCAGAAGGAACAATGGCCTGCGTGGAGGAGCAGCTGCTTGACGCAGCTTCAGCGTGTGCGCAACCACGCCAGAAGGTCCTGCCGCCGTCGGGACTGGCAGAGGCCGTGGCCATCGACCCGAACGCGGTGCTGGTGGATCTGACGGACCTCTACTGCGAACCGAAGTTCTGTCGCCCGGTCGTCGGTCACGTCATCGTCTACCGTGATGACGGTGAACACCTGACCCTCACCTACACGCGAACCCTTGCGCCGTACCTGGGCCGCGCCATCGAAGACGCCTTGTGACCGATCTAGATCTAGAGCGTCGCGGAACCAGTTCCGTCCCATCCTTGCGCTGCGAAAGTGATCACGAATGATTGACAGCACGACGTCCTCGGACCGTATGACGGCGATCGAGGTTTCGGGACGGAGTTACACGGTCTGCGTCCCGCATGCCGCAACGGACTACATCCAGTCGAACCTGGTGAAGACCGGCCGCCCCTACGAGGAGCAGATGCTCGAGGCGATGGTTGCTGCTCTCGAGCCAGGTGACCTCGTGATCGATGTCGGGGCCAACATCGGCAACCACACCCTGTACCTGGCGGTGGTCGGAGGGCTCCGCGTCGTCGCGTACGAGCCGAACCCCGAGCTGGTCGCCGGGATCAACGCCAGTGTCGAGGCCAACGACCTCGGTGACCGTGTCGTCGTCCGTGACGTCGGCGTCCATGCGAAGTCCGCACGCGGCACGATGGCGGACCTCGATGCGACCAATCTGGGGGCCCAGTCCGTCGCAGTGGCGGACGACGAGGGCGACTTCGCGGTCGTCGCTCTCGACGACGAGCAGTTTCCGGCTCGGGTGGCCGCGATCAAGATCGACGTCGAAGGCGCCGAGATCGATGTGCTCGGCGGCGCGGCTGAGCTCATCTCGCGGGACCGACCGCTCCTGTACGTCGAGTGCGGAACGTTGGCGGGGTACCAGAAGGTCTCCTCGTGGATGAGTCGGATGGGCTACACCCAGACAGGCACCTTCAACCTCACTCCGACCCATGTCTTCCGCCCCTCCACGGGAACACCCGAGGAGGCAGAGGTGGTTGCGGCGCTGGTGGCCGCGACCGAGGAGATCTACCGCCTCAATTCGTTGAAGCGGTCGCTCCGTGACCAGATCAGCGAGTACGAGAAGCGGGATCGCCCGTCGGCCGGAAAGAAGGACCTCCCGCTGTGAGAAGTGCTCGGGGGCGCTCCGTCGGGCAACGGATCGGCGGGACGGACTGGCGCCAGCGGACGGACGCCGGGGTGCGCCGGGCGAAAGGGCTGCTGCAGGGCAGGCCTACGCTCAGCGTGGTCGTACCGGTCTACAACGTGGCCGAGTACGTCGAGAAGAGCCTGCGCAGCATCCTGGACCAGCCGCGAAGCGAGATCTCGAAGCTCGAGGTGATCGTCGTCGACGACGGCTCGACGGACGGCTCGGCGCAGATCCTGCGGCGACTGGCTGCGGAGGAGCCCTGCGTCACCGTCATCACCCAGCCGAACTCAGGGGTGTCGCGAGCGCGTCACACCGGCATCGACGCGGCAACCGGCGAGCTGCTGACGTTCGTCGACCCTGACGACACCCTGCCGCACGATGCATGGTCGGCGATGGTGCGGTCGCTGCGGCGTACGGGCTCGGACTTCGCGGTCGGTGCGGCGGAGCGGGTCGCGGTCGAGGGCGGTGTGGAACGCCGGTTCATGACGCCGCTGATGCGCCGCAACCACGCGGAGGAACGGCTCAGGTGCCGGATCGAGGACGCGCCGCTGATGCTCGCCGACATCTTCGTGTGGAACAAGATCTTCCGGCGGTCGTTCTGGACCGAGAACGCGATCGCCTTCCCCGAGCGCACTCGCTACCAGGACCAGGTCGCGCTCACCCAGGTGTTCCTCGCCGCCGACTCCTTCGATGTCATGACGGAGATCGTCTACGACTGGCAGGTCCGCTCCGACCGGTCCTCGGCGACGCAGAAGCGCGCACAGATCGCGAACCTCGTCGAGCGGATCGACACCAAGCGCCAGACGATCGATCTCGTACGTGCCGCCGGCTCGGCGAAGCTCATGGAGACCCTGCTCGTCGAGGTTCTGCCGATCGACATGTGGGAGCACTTCCGCGCGGCGGTTCACCCCGACACCGAGGACCCGAGCCGCTACTGGAAGCTGCTGCGTGGCGCCGTCCTCGAGTTCTGGTACGAAGCCGGTGTTCCGTTCGAGAACACGGCTGTTCCACGTGCCCAACGGCTGATGGCGTGGCTGGTCGCCCAGGACCGTGCCGAGGACCTCGTCGCGCTGATCGCGATGATCGACAGGTACGGCGCGCGAGCGGCCTTTCAGCAGCATCCGTGGCGCAACGATCCGATGCTTCCCCCGGATCTGGGCAACATCGAGGAAGTCGGTGGGAGTGCCCTGCTGACGCGGCAACCAATGCGTGGATAGGCTCGGCCCCGTGCGAGAACGTTTCCGGTTGACCCCAGGCGGTCGTTACCCCCACGAGCCTTGGTTCCACATCGGTTCATTGGGGGTGACCACGACGTGGCTCGTGGTCTTCGCGAGCATCGTCGGGCTGATCCTCTTCGCCGTGATGGGCGGCCAGGGTGTGCTGGCGGGTCTCGCCCTGATCCAGCCCAACCTCGCCGAGCTCAAGCTGTGGACGCTGTTCACCTGGCCCTTCGCCTACCCGCAGTTCAGCATCTTCGACGTCCTGGCGATCTTCTTCTTCTGGTACTTCGGCTCCGACCTCGAGCGCAACGAGCTCGGCCGGGTCAAGTTCGCCTGGATGCTGGTGGCGTTCACGGCGGTGCTCTCGTTCCTGACCGTCGTCTTCGGCGCGGTGCTGGACCCGTCATACCTCCTCGCCGGTCTCGGGATGCTGGAGATGATGGTGGTGCTGCTGTGGATCGCGCAGTGGCCCGACCGGATGTTCATGTTCAACATCCCGGCCTGGCTCTTTGGCGTGATCCTCGTCGGCATCCAGCTGATCCAGTACCTCGGCTACCGCAGCTGGGTGATGCTGCTCGTCTTCGTCGTCGGCCTCGTCGTCAACGCCTTCGTGGCGCGCCAGTTCGGCCTGCTCGACCGGTTCCCCTGGATCCCGCAGGTGGCCGGCGGTCCCGGCCAGCCGAAGCCGGCCAAGCCCGCCAAGGCCAAGAAGCGCAAGTCGGGCCCGACCGTCGTCACCGGTCCCTGGGAGTCCTCGACCGTCTCCAAGGACGACCAGCGGATGGACGAGCTCCTCGAGAAGATCCACGCCGAGGGCGCCGACTCCCTCACCAGCAAGGAGAAGAAGGAGCTCATGCAGCTGCGTGAGCGCCGACGCCGCGGCTGAGCCGAAAATGAGCCGAAGTTGAGTGCGATCCACTCAAGTTCAGGCTGGATTCGCGGCGGAAGCATGGTCGGAAGTCCCGGCTTTGGACACGCGACGTTGACGCTTGTCGATAACGGTGTCACCCTTGTAGACGGCCCGGTATCGCGGGAACTTCTAGTGATTCCAACGAAGGAAACGTATTCATGGCGAAGGCGCTGATCGGTTACATGAGCAGCGACCTGCGGACTCCCGCCCACCTCACAGCCGAGAATGCTCGGCTTCGTGCGCGTGTGCGTGAGCTCGAGGATCTCGTTCTCACTCTGAAGACGGAGAACGACGCTCTGGTTGCGGCTCACACCGCTGACCTGGACACCTCGATGCAGGAGATGCAGCCCGCCTGACCTGCGGGCAACTCAGCAACACCACGAGCGAGAGCTATTTCGTGTTTCGCGGCTAGCTTCGTTCAGGGGGAACCGACTCTGAAACTCAGGGTCGGTTTCGACCTTTTCGGGGGTGTACCGAGTGGTCGCCCAGCGTTCACCTCAGGTTCGGCAGATGAGCGTCGGGGACAACCCGGCGTCGCTACGCTCGCGCGGTTCGCCGCCGTCGGCGGCCCGTTTCGTGATCCCCCAGGAGCTCTCCGTTGTCCTCGTTGCGCCATCACCCGGTCCTGCGGTCCGCGGCCCGCCGCCTTCCCGACCCGCTCAAGGAGCAGATCAGGGCGGCGCTGGCCCGCCGTGAGCGACGGGGTCGTAAGCCGGTCATCGGGCTCGCCGGGTTCTTCGGGGCGGGCAACTACGGCGACGAGCTGTTCCTGTCGGTGTACGAGCAGTACTTCGGCGAGGAGTTCGAGCTGCGGGTGCTGGCCGACAACATGACCAAGCCCTACTACGACCGGCCGCTGCCCGAGATCGTCGACGAGGTCGACGCCATCCTCATCGGCGGCGGGGACATCCTGCAGTCGTGGCAGGCGGACCCGCGCTACTTCAACCACAAGATGCTGGCCAAGCCCGTCTTCGTGGTCGGTGTCGGGGTGCCGATCTACCGCAACACCGAGATCAAGCCTCACATCATCGAGAGGCACAGGAAGTTCCTCGAGCACCCCAACGTGAAGTTCATCGGCGTCCGCGACCAGCCGACCGCCGACTGGATCCTCGAGAACATCTCCGCCGACCTGGACATCAAGGTCGCTCCTGACATGGTCTGCTCGCTGGACCTGCCTCCGGCGACCAAGCCCGAGGGGGCGTCGATCCTCGGCGTGGTCACCCGCTACCGGCCCAACCTGGAGGAGCCCGACGACTACTCGCGCGTCGAGGAGATGGCCGGCAAGGCAATCGCGGAGGGGTGGCGCGTACGCCACCTCATCCTCGGCACGATGGAGGTCGGTCGCCGCGACGTGGCCAACGCCGACGACCTCGATATCCCGGGCAAGGAGGTCGTCTACACCGAGGACCTCGACGAGCTCACCCGGGCGATCGGGGAGTGCACCGCGTTCGCGAGCATGAAGTTCCACGGCTCGGTGGTGGCCACGATGTACGGCGTGCCGTCGATCGTGATGGTCGCGACCAACAAGAACCGCAACTTCATGAAGCGCATCGGGCTGGAGGCCAACGTCTCCGCCTTCGACGCCGCCGACCTGGCCGAGCGGTTCACCGAGCGCGTCGTCCCGGACCCCGAGGCGGTCGCGGGCCTGCGTACGGCCGCGGACGCCCACCTGCGCGAGCTGCGCGCCGAGGTGAAGCGGACGCTGGGGCTCTGACTCCGGCCGTCGTGGGGGCCGAGGTCCCCAGATCGACGGACCCGGCGGGTTATCCTCGACCCGCTGGGGTTCCCCTGAGCAGCGGCGATTAGATTTGCTGGCTCACCTCAGCCACGCTGATGTGTTGCGAACTGTGTACGACCACGTGGTCCTGAGCCGGGGGAGAAGCCGATGTACCTCAAGCGTCTGACGCTGAAGGGTTTCAAGTCGTTCGCCTCCGCGACGACCCTCGAGCTCGAACCCGGGATCACCTGCATCGTCGGCCCCAACGGCTCTGGCAAGTCCAACGTGGTCGATGCGCTCGCCTGGGTCATGGGTGAGCAGGGCGCCAAGAGCCTGCGCGGCGGCAAGATGGAGGACGTCATCTTCGCCGGTACGGCCGGCCGTGCCCCGCTGGGCCGCGCCGAGGTCTCGCTGACGATCGACAACACCGACGGCGCGCTGCCGATCGAGTACGCCGAGGTCACCATCTCGCGCACGATGTTCCGCAACGGCGGCTCGGAGTACGCCATCAACGGCAGCCCGTGCCGGCTGCTCGACGTCCAGGACCTGCTCTCGGACTCCGGCATCGGCCGCGAGATGCACGTCATCGTCGGCCAGGGCCAGCTCGACACGATCCTGCGCGCGACCCCGGAGGACCGCCGCGGCTTCATCGAGGAGGCCGCCGGCGTCCTCAAGCACCGCAAGCGCAAGGAGAAGGCGCTGCGCAAGCTCGACTCCACGCAGGTCAACCTGGACCGGCTCCAGGACCTGCTCGTCGAGATCCGCCGACAGCTCAAGCCGCTCGGCCGCCAGGCAGAGGTCGCCCGGCAGGCGCAGACGGTGCAGATGGACGTACGCGACGCCAAGGCCCGCATCTACGCCGATGACCTGGTCACCGCCAAGACCGAGCTCGACAAGGAGCTCGCCGACGAGGGTGCGCTGCTGGCCCGGCGGGCCGAGGTCGAGGAGACCATCGCGGAGGGACGCGAGCAGGAGGCGGTCCTGGAGGCCGCGCTGCGCGAGGACCTGCCGGCGCTGGCCGCCGCGCAGGAGACCTGGTTCGCGCTGAACTCGCTGCGCGAGCGGCTGCGCGGCACCCAGTCGCTGGCCTCCGAGCGGGTGCGCAACGCGGCCGGCTCCGAGGACCTGGAGGTGCGCCAGGGGCGCGACCCCGAGGAGCTCGAGGCCCAGGCCGAGGTGGCCCGCGAGCAGGAGGAGACCGCCGACGCCGAGGTCGAGGAGCTTCGCTACTCCCTCGAGGAGGCCGTCGAGTCTCGTAAGGAAGCGGAGGATGCCGCGGCCGAGGAGGAACGCCGGGTCAAGGGGCTCGAGCGCGCCGCCGCCGACCGTCGCGAGGGGCTGGCCAGGTTGACCGGTCAGGTCAACGCGCTCAAGTCGCGGGCCGCTGCCGCCGACGACGAGGTCGGGCGCCTGACCGCCGCTCGCGAGGAGGCGCTGGCACGCGCCGAGCGGGCCCAGCGCGACTTCACCGCCCTGGAGACCAAGGTCGCCGGGCTGGACGCGGGGGAGGAGGGCCTCGATGCCGAGCACGAGGCCGCTGCCGCGGCCCTCGAGGACATCGAGGAGCGACTCGCCAAGCTGCAGGCCGAGGCTCAGCAGGCCGACCGCGACCGCTCGACGCTGGCCGCCCGCAAGGACGCCCTGGAGATGGGTCTGAACCGCAAGGACGGCGCCGGCGCGCTGCTCGGCTCCGACCTTCCGGGAGTGCTGGGGTCGGTCGCCTCGCTGCTGGCGGTCCGCTCCGGCTACGAGGCCGCGGTCGCGGCGGCGCTCGGGACCGCGTCGGATGCGGTCGTCGTCGAGTCCGCCGAGCGTGCCGTCGGCGCGATCGAGCATCTCAAGACCGAGGACCTCGGCCGGGCCGGGCTGCTCCTGGGCGGCTCTCCCGAGGAGACCGGCGGCTGGCCGGCGCTGCCTGCTGGCGCCGAGTACGCCCTGGACGTGGTCGAGTGCCAGCCGGTGCTGCGGCCCGCGGTGGCGCGGCTGCTCGACAAGGTCGCGGTGGTCGAGGACCTCGCCACCGCCCGGGCGCTCGCGGCGGCGAATCCCGAGGTCACTGCGGTGACCCGCGAGGGCGATCTGATCGGCGCCCACTTCGCCTCCGGCGGCTCCTCCAGCGTACCCAGCCTGATCGAGGTGCAGGCCGCGGTCGACGAGGCCACCGCCCAGCTCGCCGAGGCCCACGCGGTCTCCGAGCGGGCCACCTTCGAGACCTCCCGGCTCGAGGCCGAGCGGCTGGCCGCTCAGAAGCGGGTCGACGTCGCACTGGCCAAGCTGCACGAGTCCGACGCGACCCTGGCCGCCGTGGCCGAGGAGCTCGGCCAGTTCGGCGCGCAGTCGCGTGCGGCTCGCGGCGAGGCCGAGCGGCTGCTGGCCGCCGTCGAGCAGGCGCAGGAGGCGCGGGAGAACGCCGTGGCCGGGCTCGCTGAGCTCGAGGAGCGCCTCGCCATGGCCGAGGAGGACCCCGAGGACGAGCCCGACCTCAGTGTCCGTGACGGGTTGGCCCAGGCCGCCCGTGACGCACGACAGCGCGAGATGGACGCGCGGTTGGCGCTACGTACCTCCGAAGAGCGCGCCCGCGCGCTGGCCGGCCGTGCCGACGGGCTGCTCCGTGCGGCCCGTCAGGAGCGCGAGCAGCGCGCCAAGGCGGCTGCCCGCCGCGAGCAGATGCGCCGCGAGGGCGAGGCCGCGCGAGCGGTCGGGACCGCGGTGGCGTACGCGCTGGACCGTCTGGAGGTCTCGGTGCAGCAGGCCGCCCGAGCCCGCACCGAGATCGAGGAGTCGCGCGCCGGGCGCGAGCAGGCGCTGCGCGAGTGCCGCTCGCTGCTGCGCAACCTCGGCAAGGAGCTCGAAGAACTGGTCAACTCCGTCCACCGCGACGAGATGGCCCGCGCCCAGCAGCGGATGCGGATCGAGCAGCTCGAGGAGCGGATCCTCGAGGAGCTCGGTCTCGACGCCGAGGCGATCGTCAAGGACTACGGCCCCGACCAGCTGGTCCCGCAGCACCCCGACGAGGACGGCAACGAGCGCGAGCCGATCCCGTACGTCCGCGCCGAGCAGGCCAAGCGGCTCAAGATCGCCGAGAAGAACCTGCGTGCGCTGGGCAAGGTCAACCCGCTCGCCCTCGAGGAGTTCGCGGCCATGGAGGAGCGTCACAAGTTCCTCACCGAGCAGCTCGAGGACCTCAAGCAGACCCGCAAGGACCTCCTCGACATCGTCAAGGAGGTCGACAACCGCGTCGAGCAGGTCTTCACCGAGGCCTGGGAGGACGTACGCGTCGCCTTCGACCACGTCTTCGCGCGGCTCTTCCCGGGCGGGGAGGGCAGGCTCGTGCTCACCGACCCGGACAACATGCTCACCACCGGCATCGAGGTCGAGGCGCGGCCGCCGGGCAAGAAGGTCAAGCGGCTCTCGCTGCTCTCCGGTGGCGAGCGGTCCCTGGTGGCGGTCGCGTTCCTGGTGTCACTGTTCAAGGCGCGGCCGAGCCCGTTCTACATCCTCGACGAGGTCGAGGCCGCGCTCGACGACACCAACCTCGGCCGGCTCCTGGAGATCTACGAGGAGCTGCGCGAGTCCTCGCAGCTGCTCGTCATCACCCACCAGAAGCGCACCATGGAGGTCGGCGACGCCCTCTACGGCGTCACCATGCGCGGCGACGGCGTCACCACCGTCATCTCGCAGCGCCTCCGTGACGCCCAGCCTGCCTGACGCTCCGCCTATCGCCCATGCTCGCGGCTCAGCGCCCGCGGCGGGAGGAGCGGATGGGGCTGCAGGTCGACGCGACGTACGCCGCAGAGTGCGCAACGTACGTAGACGACCCGGCCCTCCGAGGTCTGATGGCTGGACTCGGTGAGCCAGCCGTGGTCGTGGGTGGCGTCCGTGTGCCGGGACTCCTCTGTTGCGCTGTCGGTCATGCTCGCCACTCTGCTGTAATGGTCTTATGCATCTCAACCCTTACGGCGAGTACGCCGTGCTCATGGCCGCCTCGCTCGCCGACGACTGGCCCGAGGACCGGGCCGGTATCGAGGCTCGGACCAGGGAGTTCGGGATGACGATGGACTTCGGCGAGTCTCCGGATGACCACGCGCGCACTCGGCACGTGATCGACGAGTGGCTCCGCGTCGTCGACGCGCCGGAGCCGAGTGAACGGGCGCGGTTGCTCAACGAGCTGATGGCGCAGGCGACCGCCTATCCGAGGCTGACGGATCACGGGCGCGAAGGGTGGCACATCCACTACCGCGATGACACCAACGACTCCCTTCCCGACGTGCTGCGAGCGGTGATCAGCGTGGGCACGGCGCTGCACCTGACCACCCGAGGCATCCATCGGCTGGGCCGGTGCGAAGCGGGGAAGGCGGAGGGGGACCCGTGTTCGGCGGTGGTCGTGGACGTCACCCGCAACGGACGGCAGCGCTACTGCTCGGTCCGCTGCGCCAACCGCGCTGCGGTCCGCCGACACCGCGCCCGGCACTCCATGACTGCCTCCTGATCGACGTACTGAGGTCGAGCCGCTGACGACTGGGGCGAAGGAGAGGCACACTGGCCACATGATGTCCGTGCCAGACGGGGGCCGTCCTGAGCTGCGAGTGCGCCTCGCCGCCGAGACCGCCAGCGTGCCGGGCGCGCGCAGATTCGTCACCGACGGTCTCGTGGAGTGGGGCCGTGATCATCTTGTCGACGATGCCGCCCTGTGCATCACCGAGATGGCCGCGAACTCGGCCCTGCACAGCGGCAGCCCCTACATGCACATCCGTCTGCGTGACTTGGAGCCGGCCGTACGGCTCAGCGTCGAGGACGACGGCGCGCTGGTCCCGCTCCCAGCCGTGGCCCCGCCCCCGGTCGAGAGCCAGGGCACCACGGGACGCGGCTTGGCCATCGTGTCGGTGCTGGCGAAGTCATGGGGGATCGAGGAGCGTGCCGACGGGCGGCGCATCTGGGCCGAGCTCGCCGGCGACGGCGTCGAGCACGACGTACGGCCTCCCGCGGTGGAGCTCGGCGAGCAGGCGCTGCCGGAGCCGGCCGCCCTTCCCGCGGACTGGGTCACGGTGCGGCTTCCCGCGTGCCCGGTGCAGCTGGGGCTTCAGATCGACCAGCGCCTCGACGATCTGGTCCGCGAGCTCCAGCTCATCGACTCCGAAGTCGGACCGACCCCGCCGCGTGAGCTCGGTGAGCTCATCGAGCGGCTGGTGACCCGGCCGGCCTTCGCGCGGCACATGGGTCGTCGGATCGCTCTGGACGCAGCCGCGGCGGGGCTGGAGTACGTCGACATCGAGATGACCCTTCCCCGCGAGATGGGCCCCATGCTGCGGGAGCTGCTGGCTGCCGACAACCTGGCCGACGAGATCAGCGAGACCCACCAGCTGCTCACCCTGCGCTCCACGCCGGAGATGGTGTCGCTGCGGACCTGGTTCACCGAGAGCATCGTCGACCAGGCGGAGAACGACGCCGACCCCGTGCCGTACGACGAATGGGTGAAGGCGAGAGGCGGCGCTGGCTGACGGCGTCTCGACCGGCTCGGCCACCAGCAAGGGTGGGTTGAATGAACCGTCGATGAACCCGTGATGAAGGCATGCGGGGAAGCCCTCCGAGTGGTCAAAGTGGGCTCTTTTGCCTGCCTAGAATCCTGCGGTCACCGGCCAACCGGGGCACCGGCGAGACGTGGTCTCGACGTTCGGGGGATCGTCACGGTTAAGTACTTTGAGGACCCCCACATGCCTTCGACCCTGCTGTCGTTCCCCTACTACCGGAGCAACCCGTACCTCACGATGCTCACCGTGGCACCGCGGGCGGCGGGCTGGGACGTGGTCGAGGGAGTGCAGGGTATGCACCGGCTCGAGGCGCGCGCGGAGCACCTGGGGCTGGGGGACGTGCTCCACGTGCACTGGACCTCGCCGGTGACCGCCGGCTGCGAGAGCGTCGAGGAGGCTTGGGCGAACGAGGCCCGGTTCGAGGACGTGCTGAGCGGACTGCGCGAGCGTGGCGCCGACGTGCTGTGGACGGTGCACAACTCGATCGCGCACGAGGCCGACTACGTCGATGTCGAGCTCGCGGTCGCCAAGGCGCTGGCGAGCTATGCGACCCGGATCATCCAGCTCAACCCGGCGACCGTCGAGGAGACCGCGGCCTACTACGCGCTCCCGCCCGACAAGGTCGTCGACCTGCCGCACTCGTCCTACCTCGGCGTCTATCCCGACGGCGGTGACGACGTCGCCTCGCGCGAGCGCATCGGGGTCCCGCAGGGGGTGCCGACGGTCGGCTTCATCGGTCAGATCCGGGCGTACAAGGGCCTCGACGTGCTCTGCCGGGCGGTGGAGATCGCTGCCGAGCAGGTGCCCGACCTGACCTTCGTCGTGGCCGGCAAGGTGGTGCCCGCCTCCGACGTGGAGACGGTCGAGGAGATGCTCTCGGCGCCCAACATCGTCAAGCGGCTCGGCTTCGTCGAGACGGCCGACTTCTCCGACTGGATGCGGGCCAGCGACGTGGTGGCGCTGCCGTACCGCCGCATCCTCAACTCCGGCTCGCTGCTGGCCGCCGGCACCTTCGGCCGCACCGCCCTGATCCCCGAGGACACCCCCGTCGCGCGGCAGTTCGCGGAGCAGCCATGGGTGGTGACGTACGCGCCGGAGCCCGATGAGCCGGTGGCGCTGGCGGCGGCGATCCTGGAGGCCCTGGACGGGCAGGAGTCGCGGCATCGCGCCGCTCATAAGTTCACCCGTGCGTACACGCCCTACGACATGTCGCGCGACTACCTGCGGCTGCTCGACGGGCTGTCCAGCGATCTGGCCGGCGATCTGGCCGGCGATCTGGAGGGTGCAGCCCGATGACCACACCTGAGCTCTCCGTCATCGTCCCGACGCACGATGTCGGCCTGTGGGTCGGCGAGCTGCTCTCCTCGATCCTCGAGGACCAGTCCACGCCTGCCGATCCGGTCGACCTGGAGGTCATCGTCGTCGACGACGCCTCGACCGACGAGACGTTCGAGATCGCCGAGGCGTACGCCGCCCGCGACCCGCGCCTGACGGTGGTCCGCTCGCCCGGGAAGGGCGGGGGACAGGCGCGCAACCACGGTGTCTCGCTGGCCAGGGGCCGCTTCATCGCGTTCGCGGACGGCGACGACCTGGTGCCCCGCGGGGCGTACGCCGCGATGCTGCGCAAGACGCGGCAGACCGGCTCGGACATGGTCGTCGGCCGGTTCTTCAAGCTCTTCAGCGACCGGGTCTGGTGGCCGGTGCGGGCGTGGCCGGCGTTCGACGAGGAGCGCACCCTGGTGACGCTGGCCGACGCGCCGTCCGCGCTGCGTAACCGGGCGTGCTGGAACCGGGTCTTCCGGCGCGACTTCTGGGACACGGCCCAGATCTCGTTCCCGGACGCCTCACGCTCCAACGACATCGAGCCGATGGTCCACGCGCTGACCACCGCCCGCTTCGACATCCTGACCGAGACGGTCTACGTCTACCGCGACCGGCCCGGACCGGGGTCGATGACCGCGAAGTCCCACTCGCCGGCCGGGATCATCAGCTACCTCGAGCAGGAGCTGCGCTGCGCCCGCCGGATCATCGAGCTCGGCGACCCGCAGGTGCGCGCGGAGTACGCCTCGCTGATCTTCGACGCCGACGGCTGGATGGCGATCGTGCGCGCGCTGCGGGGCATGTCCGTGATCGACCCGGAGGCGCTGGAGCCGGCCCGGGTGCTGGTCGCCGAGCTGGTCGGACTCTTCGACGACGGTATCGTCGACGACCTCGAGCGCGACAAGCGGTGGGGCTGGCGGCTCGTCGCCTCGGGCCAGTGGGCCACCGCCGCCCGGCTGATCGGTCAGGACGTCCGCTGGGGCGACCGGGCGGTCGCCGACATCCTGGAGACGCTGCAGCTGGTCGCCGACAGCGGCGTGGTGCCGCTGCGTACGCTCCAGCGGCCGCTGGTCAACGCCGTCGCGACGATCTCGCTGGGCGACGAGACGCTCGTCGGCGACGACCTCGCCGACCTGGTGCTCAAGCACCGCGACCTGTTCACGGTGGTCGCCGAGGCGGTCCAGGCAGACCAGGCTGGTGAGGCCGGTGTGGCGCTGGGCTGGCGGCTCGGCCGGATCATGGCGGCCCTCGACGACGGCCCGGAGCTGCTGCGCCAGGTGGTCTCGGGCGCGACCGACCCGGTGACCGCCACCTCGCTCTCGCTCGTCGACGGCCACGCCCACCTGCACCTGACCCACACGATGGTCGTGCCCGATAGGCTCCGCGTCGTGTTCCTCCACGACCGCCGGCGCCGCACGCTGGACTACGGCGCCGCCGAGCTCGCCTCGGGCAGTCTCGAGGTCGCGCTGCCGACCGCCGCGCTGTCGGGCGGCCGCTGGCGGATGCGGTTCGAGGGCCGCGACGCGCTGGGTGAGTTCGACGGGCCGGTGATCATTCACGAGGACGTCATCGGCGAGCGGATCGGCGAGCGTGCGCAGATCGTCGAGCTCGACGGTCGTCCGCGCCATGGGATCGAGATCCCGCTGACCTTCGGCGAACGGGGCGTCCGCAAGGCCCGCCGCGTCGCCGGCCGGATCGCCCGCAGGGTGCGCCGGTGACCGCTGTCGCCGTCGCGCCCGCCAAGGACGGGCAGCCCGGGCAGGCCGGGCAGGCCGGGCGGGACAAGCGGCCGGAGATCCAGGCGCTGCGTACGGCCGCGGTGCTGGGGGTCGTGCTCTTCCACCTGTGGCCGGGCGCGATCCGGGGCGGTTACGCCGGCGTCGACGTCTTCTTCGTCATCTCGGGCTTCCTGATCACCTCCCACCTGGTGCGCGAGGCCGCCAAGCCGGGCGGGGTGCGGCTGGGCGCCTTCTGGGCGCGCCGGATCCGGCGGCTGCTTCCGGCGGCGCTGCTGGTGCTCGTGTGCAGTGCGGGGGCGACGTACGTCCTGGTGCCGGAGGCCCTGTGGCAGCAGTTCCTGCGGGAGACGGTCGCGGCCGCGTTCTACGTGGAGAACTGGCAGCTGTCCTGGGCGGCGGTCGACTACCTCGCCGCCGAGGACCCGCCCTCGCCCGTGCAGCACTACTGGTCACTGTCGGTCGAGGAGCAGTTCTACTTCATCTGGCCGCTGCTGATCGTCGCGGCGGCGCTCCTGACCCGGCGACGGCCGCAGGTGCGGCTGACGGCGTTCCGGGCGGTCTTCCTTGCCGTCTTCGTGGTCAGCTTCGTGGCCTCGGTGTATGTCACCGCGACGGACGGCGCCGACTCCTACTTCGTCACCTACGTGCGCGCCTGGGAGTTCGCGGTCGGCAGTCTCATCGCTGTGCTGCCGCTCTCCCTCAAGCGCGTGCCCGGGCGCTGGGCGCCGTACACTGCGGTGGCCGGCTGGCTCGGGGTGCTCGGCGCGCTGTTGCTCTTCAACGACTCGCTGCCGTTCCCTGGCTGGGTGGCGCTGCTGCCGGTCGTCGGCACCGCGCTGGTCATCTGGGCGGGCGCGCCCCGCGGCCTCGGGCTTCGGGTCGTCGGCCATCCGGTCGTGCAGTGGATCGGGACGGTCTCCTACTCGCTCTATCTGTGGCACTGGCCGCTCGTGGTCGTGCTCCCCGAGACCGGCCCCGTGCTCGGCACCTGGCTCCGCGAGCCGCTGATCCTCCTGGTCACCATCGGCCTCGCGGCCCTGACCTACCGGTTCGTGGAGACGCCGTTCCGCACCGGACCGATCTTGGAGACCACCCCGCGGGCCTTCCTGTTCGGGGTGCTCGGAGCGGCCCTGGTGGCCGCCGTCGCGGTCCCCGGGATCCTGCACGGGCGCAGCCTGGTCGAAGAGAGTCGCGCCCAGGCTGAGGCGCTCGCATCGGGAGACACCGAGTGCTTCGGCGCCGCCGCCCTGATGGAGGGGTGCCGGAACCCGGAGCTCGACGGCGTACTTCTCCCTGCGCCGATCGCCCGCAAGGATGACACCGGCCGGGCCTACCGGTGCTACCTCCCCGAGATCGAGACGTACGCCGCCGACGCCCGCCCCGAGGTCTGCCACCTCGGCTCCGACGACCCGGATGCGCTCAGGGTCGCGCTGGTCGGTGACTCGCACGGCGCTTCGCTGATCCCCGGCCTGACCCGGGTCGCCGAGAGCTCAGGATGGTCGGTCGACACGTTGGTCGCCAACGGCGGTGGACTGCTCCCGGCCACCGCGGGTGACCCGCGCCGCGCCTACCGCAAGGCGTTGATCGAGCAGCTCGACCAGGGGGCGTACGACGTCGTGCTGGTCACCCAACGCCGCAATCCGAACCTCGCGGCCGGTGAGCCGAACCCGGCCGTCGACCAGCTCGCCCAGGCCTGGAAGCCGATCCTCGAGCGGGGCACGAAGATCATCGCGCTCGCCGACAACCCGTACCTCACCCCCGAGGCGGCGACCTGCCTCGACGAGATCGAGACGCTAGCGGACGCCGGCGCGTGCGAGATGACCCGCCAGGAGGCGTACGCCACCTCTGACCCGCTCGCCGAAGCGGTCCGCCGGGCAGGGCCGGGCGCTTCGCTGATCGACCTCTCTGCGGCCTACTGCGACGAGGACCGGTGTCCCCTGGTGGTCGGCCACGTGCAGGCCTATCGCGACCGGAGCCACATCACCGCGACCTTCTCGATGACGCTGGCGCCGTATCTGGTCCGCGCGGTCGAGGACGAGCTCTAGGATCTAGGATCAGCGGCGATGAGCACTCCTGACCGCAAGGCCCCGACCCGCGCCGACTACGTGCACTGGCGCACGATCACCACCCGTTGGCGCGACGACGACGCGTACGGTCACCTCAACAACGCGACCTACTACGAGTACTTCGACACCGCCGTCAACGCCTACCTGTTCGAGACGACCGGCGTGAACGTACGGAAGCTGCCGAAGATCGGGATCGTCGCGGAGACCTCGTGCCGCTACCTGCGCGAGATCGGGTTCCCCGAGCCGGTCGAGGCCGGGCTGGTCGTCGACAAGGTCGGGAGCTCGTCGGTCATCTACCGGATCGGGCTCTTCCAGGGGCCGGGCGAGGAGGCCGCGGCGGAGGGCCGGTTCGTGCACGTGTACGTCGACAACACCGACCCGTCGCGTCCGGTGACGCCGATGCCCGACGAGATCCGGGAGGCGGTCATGCCGCTGTGGCGGCAGAATTGACCTTGACAGTTGGGTGAACGTGCGTGGCGCCGTTCACCGCCACTCGGCACTGTGACAGTCTGACCCACTGCCGAAGCACGATCTAGAGCGTCTTGGGGGACCTTTAGTGGACGAAGAGTTGAAGCGCATCGCACGTGGCGGACTGCGCAGGGGGCGAGACCTTGCCCGCAAGGTCTACAACGACTCGCCCCTCTACAGCCGGGCCGACGACGTACGTCTGCTCGTCGACTGCCCGCTGTTCGACCACGAGTGGTACGCCGAGCAGGTCGGCCAGCGCCTCGACCGCAAACGCGCCGCCCGACACTATCTCGAGCAGGACCCGGCCAAGCCGCTGGCGCAGCCCAGTCCGCTCTTCGACCCGGAGTTCTTCGTCGCGCGGCTGACCCCGCGGCTGCGCAAGCAGATGGGCGATCAGGACCCGTTCCTCTACTGGCTGCGCGCCGAGCTGTGGCTGCAGCCGACGCACCCGCTCTTCGACACCGACGGCTACACCGAGCGGCGCAAGACCGAGAACTTCTACGGCGGCGCGATCGGTCACTACGTCGACCGGGGCGCCCGCAACGGACGCCGCGCCAACGACTGGCTGGAGCAGGTCGACGGCCGGTTCCCCGACCTGCGCGACTGGATCCGCGACCGGCGCGCGGAGTGGCAGGCCCGGCAGGGCGGCCCGAAGACCTGGCGGCCGGACATCGACCGCGTCCCGGCTGCCGCCGCCGGTCGTGAGCCGGTCGGCACGGTCACCGTCATCGTCGATCTGGGCGCCTCCGACGAGCATGCCCGGGCGACGCTGGACAGCGTTGCCGCCCAGACCGGGGTGAGCACCGAGGTCATCGTCATCGACCGCGGCCTGACCCCGGCGGTCGCGGAGGTCATCCCTGAGGTCGTCCCTGGTGCCCGGGTGGTGCTCGGCGACCCGGACCGCGGCGAGCCCGGCGTGGTCGCTGCGTTCTCGCAGGTCAACGGCGACTTCGTCGCGTACGTCGCTGGTGGAGATGTCTGGAGGCCCGGCCGTCTCGCGCGGCTGGTCTCGGTGGCCGAGGTGGCCGGGAGGCCGCTGGTCGCCGACGTGCTGGAGCGCTCGTGGCAGGCCGAGCAGCGGTTCGCCATCGACGTACCTCCGGCCTCGCCGGGACCCGACGTGCCCGGTCCGCTGATGCGAACCCTGGTCTCGCGACTGCTGATCTCCGCGCCGCTTCTGGAAGAGGTCGGTGGTCCCCGTGACGACATCGGCTTCGGCTGGGCCTACGACCTCGCGCTGCGGCTGACCTCGAAGGCGGTGATCGAGGTCGTGCCCGAGGTCGGCGTCGAGCGCCGCCAGGGCGTCAACCCGCGCCGTCCGCGGCAGGACCGGCTCCCGCTCGACCCCTTCGACCTCGAGTCGTGGGAGGACGTCGTACGCAACCGGACCTTCATCGACTGGAACGCGCTCGGCTCGCGCACGCCGGACCCGGACGTGGTCTCGGTGGTCATCCCCACCTACGACGACTCGCTGCTGACCGTGGGCGCGGTCGAGGCCGTGATGGAGCACGGCGCGGGGGAGAAGCGGCTCGAGATCGTGGTCTGGGACAACGGCTCCTCGGCCCGGGTCTCGGCGGTGCTCGACTCGCTGCCGCTTCGTTTCCCCGAGGTGAAGGTGGTGCACAGCACCGTCAACCACAACTTCGCGCTCGGCAACAACCTCGCCATCCCGTACGTCACCGGGGAGACCGTGGTCTTCCTCAACAACGACACCACGGCGCTGGCCGGCTGGCTCTCGCCTCTGGTCGAGGCGCTCGAGGATCCTGAGGTGCTCGCGGTCCAGCCGCTGCTGCTCTACCCGAGCGGGTCGGTGCAGTCGGCCGGGGTCGTCTTCCCGCCCTACGGCGGGCTGCCCTACAACATGCTCGCCGAGTACCCGCCCGAGGACGCCGCCGGCCTCGACGGTCACCGGTTCTCCGCGCTCACCGGCGCGGCGCTGGTGATGCGCTACCGCGACGTCGTCGCATGCGAGGGGTTCGACCCGATCTTCACCAACGGCATGGAGGACGTCGACCTGTGCCACCGGCTCGCCGCGCTGCGGCCGGGCTCGTTCCGGGTCGTGACCTCCTCCGAGGTCGTCCACCACGAGTCGAAGTCGAAGGGCCGCTTCGCCCGCGCCCCGCGCAATCGGCTGATCTACCTTGACCGCTGGCTCGGGCGCACCGAGCCTCGCGACGACGTCGCCGCCTGGGCGGCCTGCGGCTACCAGGTCGTCGGCCGGGCGGCGGCCGGGAACCCGACCGGCCCCGCGAAGACGTACGCCGCCACCCGACCGATCCTCGCCCCGATGCCGCGCGCCTCGGTCGTCGAGGGCGTCCCGCAGCTGCGCTGGTCGATCAAGATCTCCGCGCCCGGCGCGCCGGAGGGGGAGCGGTGGGGTGACACCCACTTCGCCCGTGCGCTGGCCCGCTCGCTGCGCAGGCTCGGCCAGTCCGCGGTCGTCGACCACCACTACGAGTGGGAGCGGCCGAGCGCGCTCGACGACGACGTCGTGGTCACCCTGCGCGGTCTCTCGCGCTACTTCCCGGCGCCCGACGGCCGGATCAACATCGGCTGGGTGATCTCCCACCCCGACGCGGTCACCCGCGCGGAGGCGGCCTCGTTCGACCGGCTGCTGGCAGCCGGACCGATCTGGGCCGAGCGGATGTCGGCGCGGTGGGGCATCCGCATCGACCCGCTCCTGCAGGCCACCGACCCCGAGCTGTTCAACCCCGACCGGGCGCTGCCCGACTCCGGGCACGCGGTGCTCTTCGTCGGCACCTCGCGCGACGTCGTGCGCCCGATCATCCACGACGCGGTCTCGGCAGGACTGCCGTTGTCGGTCTACGGCCACGGCTGGGAGCCCTACATCCCGCGCCACTACGTCAAGGCCCAGTTCATGTCCAACACCCGGCTCGGCGCCGAGTACCGGGCCGCCGGGGTCGTACTCAACGACCACTGGTCCGACATGCGCGACTACGGCTTCATCTCCAACCGGCTCTTCGATGCCGTCGCCTCCGGCGCCCGGGTCATCTCCGACGACGTCGTCGGTCTCCGCGACGTCTTCGGTGACACCGTGCAGGTCTACGAGACCCCCGAGGATCTGGTGAAGTGGTCCTCGATGCCCGACCCCTCGGTCGTCTTCGGCACCGACGAGCACATCCGCGCCGAGGCCGCCCGCATCCACCGCGACCACGGCTTCGACGCCCGCGCCCGCTCCCTCCTCGACATCGCGCTCGAGGAGCGCGCCAGGCGCGACCGCCCCTAGGGACCTGTCAGAGTGTCCGCATGACGAAGCTGTCGGTGATCCAGCTGCGCGAGCGGGACGCACTGGTCGATGACCTGAGGTCGCTCTCGCCCGCGCAGTGGCGCTCGGCCACCCTCTGCGGGGAGTGGGACGCGGAGGAGGTCGTGGCGCACCTCGGCGCGGCCTCGCGACTCTCGTTCCCGGCCTGGCTGCGCAGCATGATCGGGGCGAGGTTCGATCCGGCCGTACACAACCGCAGGCGGCTCGAGGAGTTCCGCGGATCCTCGCCGGAGGAGACGCTCGAGATGTACGCCCGGATCGGACCCATCGCGCTGCCACGGAAGGAGAGCGTCGGCGGGCTGGGGGAGATGATCGTGCACGGCGAGGACATCCGGCGGCCCCTCGGCATCCGGCACGACCCCGACCCCGGAGGGCTCTCGGCGGTCGCCAGGTTCTTCGCCACCAAGGACTTCGCGGTCAACAGCAAGTCGTTGGTGCAGGGCCTTCGGCTCCGAGCGGTCGACGCCGAGTTCGTCGCCGGCGACGGCCCCGAGGTCAACGGCCGCCTGCTCGACTTGGTCATGGCGATGGCCGGAAGGCGAGAGGTGATGGCGGACCTGCGCGGGGACGGTGTCGCTGAGCTTCTCGACCGGCTTAGCTGAACCCGCCGGGTAGTCCGGGGAGTTTCCGTCGCTCTACCGGCTGGTAACGGACGGAAACTCCCTGGACTATCTGGTGGTTCCGGGTGGCCGTAAGGTGTCTGGTGCGATGAGGGCGGTACGGCACGGGGGAGATGGGTTGGGCGGCGACCGGAGCCGGCTCGAGCGGCTGATGGAGGAGTCACTCCGGGTCTCACCGGCGCCAGGAAGCCACTCGCCCGCATGGCGCGCTAGCGTGACGCTGCTCGTCGGGCTGGTGGCGCTGGCCGTTACCGGACACATCGAGCTGGCGGCGTACGCCTGTTTCGGCACCTTCGCCTCGATCTACGGCGGGCGCCAGCCGCTGCGGGGACGGTGGCGGACCCAAGCCGCTGCCGGGGCGCTGATGTGTGCCGCGGTCCTGTGCGGAGCACTCGTCGCGACATCCCCGCACCGGGCCTGGCTCGTCATCCCCGTCGCCGCGGTGTGGGCCGCGGCCGGGTCGATGCTCTCGGACCGGTTCGTCCTGCGGCCTCCGGGGCCGATGTTCCCGGTGTTCGCGGTGGCGACCTGTGCCGCGCTCCCGGTGACCTTGTCGGGGGTCGTGGTGGCGGTCGGCGTGGCGGTCGCCGCGGCCCTGATCGCCGTGCTCCTCGGTCTGCTCGAGGAGCGGCTGGCCGGCAGCGGAGCCTCGGTCGAGGCGTGCCGTGGAGAGGTACGGCTCGACCACGCCACCGCGGTCGTCGTGGCGGTCGTGGTCGCCGGTACGGTCTCCACCGCGCTCGGGCTCAGCCACACCTACTGGGCGATGGTCGCCGCGGCTGTGCCGTTCGGCGTCACCGGGCTGCTGGCGCAGACGACCCGCGGGCTGCAGCGCGTCGTCGGTACCCTGGTCGGCCTGGTCCTGGCAGCCGTACTTCTCTCGGTCTCGCTCCCCGCCCTCGTCGTCGCGGTGGTCGTCGCCGCGCTCCAAGCGGTCACCGAGCTGCTCGTCGGGCGTCACTACGGCCTCGCCCTCGTCGCCATCACCCCGCTCTCGCTGCTGATGGTCCAGCTCGGCCACCCACAGCCCGTCGACGCCCTGCTGTGGTCACGCCTCGTCGAGACCCTCCTCGGGGTCGTCGTGGGCCTTGCCGCAGCGCTCGCCCTCCGCGAGTTCCGTCGCCGCTGACCCGCCGAGACGTCACCCCGGTCGGCCGAGACGTCACTTACGTCGGCCGAGGCGTCATGGCGGTGCCAAGTCGGCCGACCTAAGCGACGCTTCGGCCGTCCTTAGTGACGCTTCGGGCGATGGGCGCTGAGGTAGAGGATTACGCGCCGAGTCGGCGCAACCGCGCGCCTCGCTCGCTTCGCTTCGCTCCAAGGCGCGCAGTTGCGCCGACTCGGCTACACGAGGGCGCGCAGTTGCGCCGACTCGGCTACACCTACTTCTCGAAGACTGCCTGGTCGAGGACGCGGCGCTCGTCGTCGGCCAGGACGACAAGCTCCTCGCGGGTGAGGCCGGTGCCTTCGCCGGTGGGGGAGAGGTTGATGAAGAACTCGTGCTTGACGGTGTCGTGGAAGGAGGTCTCCCGCATCGAGATGAAGTCGAGGTCGGCGAGATCCTGGAGCAGCAGGCGGAGGTGGTGGGGGGTGCAGACCCAGTTGTGGGTGTCGATGTAGCGCTCCCCGCGCTGGGCTTCGGCCCCACTCGCCTTCACGGCGTCGAGGCTGTGGGCGAAGGTGTAGTCGCCCTTGTGGCGCGGGCCCCAGGCGGTGATGCCGCCGTGCTTGGCCGCGTTGAGCCGCTCCTCGATGACCGCGCCCATGGTGTGCACCGAGGACGGGTAGAGCGAGGCGTCGATGACGCGCGAGAGCGAGGCGCGTTCGCGGAACCGGTCGAAGCAGTAGCGGTGGTCGGGGATCACCAGGGCGAGCACGCCTTCGGGGTTGAGCAGCTTCTCGCACTCGTTGATGAAGTCGATCATCGAGGTCGTGTGCTCGATGACATGGGAGGCGACGACGAGGTCGAAGCGCTCCGGGATCACGTCTGACCAGGGAGTTCCCGGCCGGAAGACGTAGTCGACCTCCTCGATGTCGTCGGGGTCGTACTGGGGGAAACCGGCATAGCGCTGAACCAGACCCTCGCGGTCGAGATAGTCGACGATGCGTACGTCATAGCCGTCCCGCTTGGGCAGGATCGCGTTGTGCGCGGGGCCGATCTCCAGGATCAGGGCGTCGGGCTTGACCCCGGCGAGCACCTGCTCACGACGCAGCTCGAGCCGGTCCAGGCCCGGGATGGCCGGCACCGCGGTGGTGCGGTTTCGGTCGCCCTGCAGCCCCTCCACCTTCGTACGCAGCTTCTGGTTGCGCTGCTTGAGCTCGTCGATCCGGCCGTGCAGGCGCGCGGCCTCGGCATCGGCGGCACGGACGGTCTGCAGACCTGCGGCGGCGAGGCCGCGGCGTACGGCGCCCCTGAAGGTGGGCAAGACAGGTCCTCCTGAGAAGAGAGTTTCAGCGTGTGCGGGGTGGGATGTAGGGCTCGGCCGCCAGTGCGGCCCGGCCGCGCTCGGCGCCGAGGGCGTGCTCGTCGTCGGGCACCGCCTTGTCGTTCTCCGGATCGAGCACGTCACGCATGAGGTCGGGGATGAGCGATCGGCCGAGCACGATGTGCAGGTGGTAGGTCAGCCAGTCGTCGAACGAGTAGTCCCCGGAGAAGGCGCCGGCGGCGAGCTCGGCCCGGGTCGGCGTGCGCGCGAGGTAGGCGTCCTGCAGCGTGCCGCTCAGATAGCGCTGGTAGTCACGCATCCCGTGGTGGCGCGGGCTCGGCTTCAGGTCGGGGTTGGCCTCGTAGCCCTTGCCGGCGTTGATCACCTTGCGCTCCAGCTGGGCCCAGGAGCGCCAGGGGAGGTGGAGCACCTCGAGAGCGACCTCGTCGGGCGGCTGGCCGTTGCTCATCAGCGAGACGAAGTGGTTGCCCTGGACGACCTTGATGTCCGACTCGCCGCGGTGGATGGCGTTGGGCGTCGGATGCGCGTGGAGCCCGACCGCCTCGAGGCGCTCGTCGGAGCGCCGGTCGCGCCACTGGAGCCGGTTGATGCCGCCGCCGGTCCAGGCGGGCGGGCCGACGAGGTTCTCGACATCGACGGTGAAGGCGTTCAGCGACAGGGGAGTGGCCTCGAGCGCCTGGCGTACGGTCAGGCCCTTGTCCTTGGGCACCAGGAACTCGTCGGCGTCGAGGTTGAGGACCCAGTCGGCGCGGAAGTGGGTGCGGGCACGTCGGGCCATCGCGGTGACGACCTTGCCCTGCTGCTTCTCGTGGACGGGGTCGTGATGGAGCTCGACCCGTCCCGTGGCGGCGTAGCGCTCGAGCACCTCGGTGGTCCCGTCGACCGACGCGTTGTCCGTGACGATCAACGTGTCGACACCCTGGTCCAGGTGGTGCTCGATCATCGCGGCGACGATGTCGACCTCGTCCCGGACCATCATTGTCCCGATGATCCTCATGCCGTGAAACACTACCGGCCCGGTGGACGTTGTCGAGATCCCGCGCCGTACGACGGGACGCACCGGGCGCGGGCGCGCGTACCCGCGCGTGCCGTTGTGTGCTCCGGGCGCGAGGTGTGCGAGGGTGGACGCCGTCCGTGCGTATCCAGAAGGAGGCTGGCCGAGCCAGTGACGACCATCCTTGTCATCTTCGTGGCGATGCTGCTCATCGTCGCGCTGGCCGGACTCGTGATCGTCTACACGGTCTTCCCCCACCGCGGACAGAAGATGCCGTACGCCACCAAGCTCGGTCAGGCGATGGAGCGGGCCGTCGACACGGCCCCCACGCTCAGCCCGGCCACCCGGCTGCAGACCCGCCGCGAGGACCGCCTCACCGAGCTGCTCGGTGAGCGCAAGCCAGGAACTACGGAAAATCAGGGCTAGTTTGATTGGATGAGGCCCATGGAAATGGTCACCCTCATCGTCATCATCGCGGTCGCCGCTGTCGCGATCATCGGCGGCGGCATCGTCGGCCTGGTCGCCAGCACCCGGCGCCGCAAGGACCGTTCGCTGCCGACCGAGGCGGGGACCGATGTCATCACCCGCCCCGAGGAGCCGACGGTCGGGGAGGCCGAGCCGGAGACCGTGCCGGCGGAGCCCGCCGCGCCGGTCATCGAGAAGCCGGAGAGCACCGCCTCCCGCCTGGTGCGGCTGCGCCAGCGCCTGGCCGGCTCCAACGCGCTGGGCCGCGGTCTGCTCAACCTGCTCTCCTCCGACAGGCTCGACGAGGACACCTGGGAGTCCATCGAGGATCTGCTGCTCACCGCCGACATCGGCGTCGCCCCGACCCAGGAGCTGGTCGAGGGGCTGCGCACCCGGCTGCGCGTCGAGGGCGGCAAGGTCGACGTCAAGGCGGCGCTGCGTGACGAGCTGATCAAGCTGGTCGACCCGGGCATGGACCGCCGGCTCCAGGTCAGCGGCGCCGACGGCGCCCCCGGTGTGGTGCTGATGGTCGGCGTCAACGGCACCGGCAAGACCACCACCACCGGCAAGCTCGCCCGCATCCTGGTATCCGAGGACCGCAAGGTCGTCCTCGGTGCCGCCGACACCTTCCGTGCGGCCGCCGCCGAGCAGCTAACCACCTGGGGCGAACGCGTCGGCGTCGAGGTCGTACGCGGCCCGGAGGGCACCGACCCGGCCAGCGTCGCGTTCGACTCGGTCAAGGAGGGCCTCGACACCGGCGTCGACACCGTCATCGTCGACACCGCCGGCCGGCTGCAGAACAAGGCCGGCCTGATGGACGAGCTCGGCAAGGTCAAGCGCGTCATCGAGAAGCAGACCCCGGTCACCGAGGTGCTGCTCGTCCTCGACGCCACCACCGGCCAGAACGGCCTCATCCAGGCCCGCGTCTTCAGCGAGGCCGTCGCGGTCAGCGGCATCGTCCTCACCAAGCTCGACGGCTCCGCCAAGGGTGGCATCGTCGTCGCTGTGCAGCGCGAGCTCGGTGTTCCGGTCAAGCTCGTCGGCCTCGGTGAGGGTCCCGACGACCTGGCACCGTTTACCCCTGAGGCCTTCGTCGACGCGCTCCTGGGCTAGGAAGGCGTGTCACATGGCAGGATCGCCGGTATGCGCCATTCACTTGCCGGCCGGGCCGAGACTTCCATGCAGGCACGACTGCTCGCCCAGCTCCGTGACGAGGGCCCGCTGTCGCGGGTTCAGCTCGCTGACCGGCTGAACGTCTCCCGCACCACGATCGCGGCCGAGGTCGGCCGGCTCACCGAGCTGGGCCTGGCCCACGAGGTGGGGCCGGCGGCCTCCCGGGGCGGCCGGCGCTCGACCCTGGTCGACCTCGCGCCGGACATCCGGTTCGTCGGCATCTCGATCGGCGCCACCAGCATGTCGGTGGGCCTCACCGACGGCCGGCTGTCGGTGATCGGCACCCGCACCCGGGCGTGCGACATCCGCAGCGGTCCGGAGAAGGTGCTCGCGACCGCCCTCGACGAGGTACGCGCGCTCCTGGACGAGCACGACGTCACCGAGCCGATGGGCGCGGGCGTCGGCGTACCCGGACCGGTCGACTTCCACCGCGGCGTCTCGGTGTCGCCGCCGATCATGCCGGGCTGGGACGGCTACCCGGTGCGCGACGCGGTCGCCCGGGAGCTGGGCTGTCCGGTCGTGCTCGACAACGACGTGAACGTCCTCGCGGCAGGGGAGCAGCACGCAGGTGTCGCCCGGACCGCTCGTGACTTCCTGTACGTCAAGATCGGCACCGGCATCGGCTGCGGGATCGTCGTCGACGGGGAGCTCTACCGCGGCGTCGACGGCTGCGCCGGCGACATCGGCCACATCCGCGTCGAGGACTTCGGGCCGACCTGCGCCTGCGGCAACACCGGTTGCCTGGAGGCGTTCTCCGGCGGGGCGGCGCTCGCTCGCGAGGCGCTCGCCGCGGCCCGTTCTGGACGCTCGCCCGTGCTGGCCGAGCTGCTCGCGGAGAAGGGCGAGCTGAGCGCCGAGGACATCGCCATCGCGGTGGCCCGCGGCGACGCCCAGGCGGTCCAGCTCATCCGGGAGAGCGGACACCGCATCGGCCAGGTCCTGGCCAGCCTGGTCTCGTTCTTCAACCCCGGCCTGATCGTCATCGGCGGCCGGGTCAGCAAGCTCGGCCATGGCCTGCTCGCCGAGATCCGCAGCGTGACCTACCGCCGCTCGCTGCCGCTGGCGACAGGCAACCTCCCGATCGTGCTCAGCGAGCTGGGCGACGAGGGCGGCGTCATCGGCGCCGCCCACTTGATCAGCGCCTCGGTGTACGCGCCAAGCAGCGGCGAGGTCTAAACCCCACTCCCGACCCTCTCAGAGGCGCACTATCGTCCCATCTTTCGAAATCATCTTGCGAAAGTACGCAAGTCGCTTGACGTGACCGGCGTCACATCGATACGTTCGCGGACGATCTCGCTCCCCTCCACGACAGCGAGAGAAGGAGATGGACCGTGCGCAGATTCACCCTCTGGAGCGTCGCCACGACCGTGGTCTCAGGGCTCCTGGTTCTCCCCCTCACGACGTCCGCGGACGCGGCCCCCACGGCCGCCCCGCCGCCGGACACGGACTTCGAGAAGGTGACCCTCAACGACCGCCCCGGTGAGCCGATGGACCTCGCGGTCCTGCCCAACGGGGACGTCCTCCACACCACCCGGGCCGGGAAGGTCTGGCTCAACGACGCCGACACCGGCGTCAACAGCGTCGCAGCCCAGTTCGACGTCTACCAGCATGACGAGGAGGGTCTGCAGAGCATCGCTCTGGACCCCGGATACAACGGCCGGACCAACAAGTGGGTCTACGTCTACTACTCGCCCCCGATGAACACCCCTGTCGACGACCCGGCCACGCCGGACGTCAACGAGGGTGACGCCCCCGAGTACGGCACGCCCGCCGACTTCGAGCCCTTCAAGGGTGCGATCCGGCTCTCGCGCTACCAGTACGCCGGCGGCAAGATCGACCTGTCCACCGAGCAGCAGATCATCGACGTACCGGTGGACCGGGGGCGCTGCTGCCACGTCGGCGGCGACATCGTCTTCGACTCCGCGGGCAACCTGATCCTCGCCACCGGCGACGACACCGACCCGTTCCAGTCCGACGGGTACGCCCCGCTCGACGACCGCGAGAACCGCAGCCCTGCCTTCGACGCGAGGCGTACGGCCGCCAACACCGACGACCTGCGCGGCAAGCTCCTCCGGATCAAGCCGAAGGCCGGCGGCGGCTACACCGTCCCTGCCGGGAACCTGTTCGCGCCGGGCACCGACAAGACCCGCCCCGAGATCTACGCGATGGGTCTGCGCAACCCGTTCCGGATCGAGATCGACCGGGAGACCGACCGCGTCTACGTGGCCGACTACTCGCCCGACGCCTCCTCCGCGAACCCGGACCGCGGCCCGGCGGGCCAGGGCAAGTGGACCGTCGTCACGAAGCCTGCCAACTACGGCTGGCCGCTGTGCGCGACCGCTGAGCTGCCCTACCGTGACTACGACTTCGCGACCGGGGTCTCGGGTCCGGCGTTCGACTGCGAGGCGCCCGTCAACGACTCGCGCCACAACACCGGCCTGACCCAGCTCCCGCCGGTGACGCAGCCGACGGTCTGGTACACCTACGGCCAGTCTGCGGAGTTCCCCGAGCTTGGCACCGGCGGCATCGCGCCGATGGCCGGACCGGCGTACGACTTCCAGAAGTCCGCGACGAAGGACCCGCTCTCCGGTGCCTGGCCGGCGTACTACGACGGTGTCCCGCTGTTCGCGGAGTGGGGCCGGGACTACATCAAGGGCATGCGGCTCGATGCCGACGGCGAGCTCACCGGCATCGAGTCGGTGCTCTCCAGCTTCGTCACGGACAACGTGATGGACCTGGAGTTCGGCAAGGACGGCTCGCTCTACATGCTCGAGTACGGCGACGGGTTCTTCAGCGAGAACGAGGAGGCCCAGGTGTCCCGGATCGACTACATCGCCCGCACCGGCAACCACAGCCCGAAGCCGGTCATCAGCGCCGACAAGACCGCCGGTCAGCCGCCGTTGACCGTCGCCTTCGACAGCGCCG
Organism: Nocardioides sp. NPDC127514; assembly: GCF_040302125.1. Classification (NCBI taxonomy): domain Bacteria; kingdom Bacillati; phylum Actinomycetota; class Actinomycetes; order Propionibacteriales; family Nocardioidaceae; genus Nocardioides; species Nocardioides sp. NPDC127514. Next base: position 77,605 of record NZ_JBEORF010000017.1, read on the forward strand.
GGACGACCGATCCGGATGGTGACAAGCTCGTCTACCAGTGGGACTTCGACGGTGACGGCACGTTCGACGCCACCGGGAAGACCGCCACCCACACCTACGAGGAGCCGGGGGCCTACCGTGCGACTCTGACCGTCACGGACAAGGGCAAGGCGGGCCGCGGCAAGCACGCCTCGGCAGACGTCGACGTCGTCGTCGGCAACGACGTTCCGGTGGTGACCCTGACGACCAGCCCGGCGCCCGGCGAGGCGTTCCACTTCGGTGACACCGTCCAGTTCCAGGTCGAGGTGACCGATGACCAGGCCGTCGACTGCTCCCGGGTCTCGGTGACGTACGTCCTGGGCCACGACGAGCACGGGCACCCGCAGTCCACCGCGAACGGCTGCAGCGGCTCGATCGTGACGACCGTCCCCGGTGGCCACGACCCCGGGCAGGACGATCTGAACGCCGTCTTCGTGGCGGAGTACACCGACCCCGGCGAGGGTGACATCCCGGCGCTCACCGGCAGTGACGAGGTGGTGATCGCACCCAGCGAGTGACCCTCGCGATCGACCTGAAAGGGGCGTCCGGCCAGCCGTGGCCGGGCGCCCCTTTCGGCTACTTTGTCCAATCACTTTTCAAAGTGCGACAGAAACTTTGCAGAAACCGCCACGAAAGGGTTGTACAACGTGAGCGGGGTCACTAGTTTGTCTCTCAGTCACCGAATTCTGTGACTGCCATCACAGGCTGTGTCTGTGGTGGACCCCTTCACCCCGGACAGGAGGCACCAGTGCGCGACGCAGACATCACCGTGCGGGTCTCCGCCACCGCCGACCCGGCGGCGGTCCGGGCCGCGCGGATGGGCCTGCTCCTGCGGTCGCTCCGCGACCGCGGCCCGCGCTCGCGTGGGCGCCTGGCCGAGGAGACCGGACTGACCCGCACGGTCGCGACCGGACTGATCGAGGAGCTCGCCGAGCTCGGGCTGGTCACCTGCGAGGACGCCGACCGTCGCGGCGCCGGCCGCCCCGGCGTCCAGGTCCGGCTCGTCGGCAGCTCGGTGTGCGGGGTCGGTGCGGAGATCAACGTCGACCATCTCGCCGTCGTCGCCGTCGACCTGGCCGGGTCCGTGATCGCCGAGTTCCGTCGCGGCATCGACGGGCGCAGTCTTCCGCCGGAGGGTGTGCTGGCCGAGGTCGCGGGCCTGGTCGACGACGCCCTCGCCGAGGCGCGCACCGCCGGCACCACCGTCGCGGGCATCACCATCGGTGTCGCGGGCCTCGTCGACACTGCCACGCAGCGGGTCACCCTCGCCCCCAACCTCGGCTGGCGCGACATCGACGCCGCCGAGGACGTACGCCGCCGGCTGGCCGCCGGAGCCGCGTCGGTGCCGCCGGTGCGTGTGGCCAACGAGGCCACCCTCGCCGCCACCGCCGAGCTCGACCCGGCCGATCCCGACCGCGCCGACATGGTGGTGCTCTACGGAGAGGTCGGCCTGGGCGGCGCGATCGTCAGCGGCGGCCGGGTGGCCCCGGGCCGGCACGGCTGGGCCGGCGAGATCGGCCACCTCCCGGTCGACCCTCGTGGTCGGCTGTGCGGCTGCGGCCGCACCGGCTGCTGGGAGACCGTGGTCGGACTGCGGGCGCTGCTCGAGGCGGCCACCGACCCCGACGACCCGGTTCGCGACCCCGTGCTGACCCTGGAGGAGCGCCTCGCCACCCTGGTCGAGCGAGCCCGGCTCGCCGACGGCCGCACCCTGGCCGCGCTGGACGAGGTCGGGACCTGGCTCGGCACGGGCGCCGCCGTCCTGGTCAACACGCTCAACCCCGGCACCGTCGTGCTCGGCGGCTACTTCGCCGTGCTCGGCGAGTGGCTGCGCCCGGCCGTCGAGGCGCGGCTCGCCGCCGACGTCCTCGCGCCGCGTGCCGGTGGCACCCAGGTCGCGATCTCTGCCTTCGGCCCCACCGCCGCGGTACGCGGCGGCGCACTGGTCTCCCTGGAACCGGTGCTCTCCGACCCCACCGTCCTCGCCGACCTGCCCGAACTGCACGGAGGAACCCGATGACCCAGACCCCGAAGCCGTCGCCGGACGGCCCCGCCGCCAGCGCAGACGGGGGTGACGTACTGCTCGAGATGACCGGGATCGTGAAGCGGTTCCCCGGCGTGCTCGCCCTCGGCGGCGTCGACCTCGACGTCCGCGCGGGGGAGGTGCACTGCCTTCTCGGCCAGAACGGCGCCGGCAAGTCGACCCTCATCAAGGTGCTCTCGGCGGCGTACCAGCCCGACGAGGGGGAGATCCTCTGGGAGGGCGAGCCGGTCCGGCTGACCACGCCGGTCGCCGCCATGAAGCGCGGCATCTCGACGATCTACCAGGAGCTCGACCTGGTGCCCGGGCTCACCGTGACCGAGAACATCTTCCTCGGCCACGAGCTCGCCACCGCCGGGTTCAGCCGCCGGGCGGAGGCGACCCAGCGGGTGCGTACGCTCCTGGCCCGGCTCGGCCACAGCGAGGTCGACCCGAACCGTCTGGTCGGCGACCTCTCGCCCGCCGGGCAGCAGATCGTCAGCATGGCGCGAGCGCTGTCCCACGACACCCGCCTGCTCATCCTGGACGAGCCGTCGGCGGTCCTCGACCAGGAGGAGGTGGACAACCTCTTCCGGGTGATGCGCGGCCTCACCGCGGAGGGTGTCGCGATCATCTACATCTCCCACCGCCTCGAGGAGATCCGCCAGATCGGCGACCGGATCACGGTCCTCAAGGACGGCCGTACCGTGGCCACCGGGCTCCCGGTCGAGGAGACCCCGACCTCGCAGCTGATCAAGCTGATGACCGGCCGCCAGATCGAGTACGTCTTCCCCGAGCGCCCCGCGACGAGACCCGGTCGGGACGGCACGCCGGTGCTCGAGGCCACGGGCCTGTCCGGCGACCGCTTCCACGACGTCGACCTCCGCGTCCACGCCGGCGAGATCGTCGGTCTGGCCGGCCTGGTCGGCTCCGGCCGCTCGGAGATCCTGGAGACCGTCTACGGCGCCCGCCGCTCCAGCGCGGGCACGGTCACCGTCAACGGTCGCCGGCTGCGCCGCGGCTCGGTGCGCGCCGCGGTGGCCGCCGGGATCGGCCTCGCCCCCGAGGAGCGCAAGAGCCAGGGGCTGCTGCTCGACCAGGCGGTCTACCGCAACGTGACCGTCTCGTCCCTGAACCGGTTCTCCAAGGGCAGCTTCCTCGACACCGGCGCCGAGCGCCGCGCCGCCGAGGAGCTCAGCCGCTCGCTCGACGTACGTCCGGCCGGGGTGGACCGGCCGGTCCGCAACCTGTCGGGCGGCAACCAGCAGAAGGTCGTGCTCGCCCGGTGGCTGCTGCGCGACTGCAAGGTGCTGCTCCTCGACGAGCCCACCCGGGGCGTCGACGTGGGGGCACGTACCGAGATCTACAACCTCGTCCGCCGCCTGGCCGACGAAGGTGTCGCCGTGGTCGTGGTGTCCAGCGAGGTGGAGGAGGTGCTCGGTCTCGCCGACCGGGTCCTCGTCATCAGCGAGGGCGCGGTCGTCCACGAGGGACCCGCCACCGAGATCGACGAGTCGAAGGTCCTGGACCTCGTGATGGAAGGAGAGGTCGCATGAGCGACACGCCAACGAACGCTGCTGTGGCCCAGGGGGACACGGCTCGGGTGGAGAAGGAGGCGGCCCGCCGGGCGGAGCCCGGCGGCGTCGCTCGGCTGATGCGCGGCGGCGCGGGCCACAACCTCGGCCTGGTCCTGGCGCTGGCGCTGCTGGCCCTGGTCGGCGTCATCTCCGGCGGCGATCGGTTCGCCTCGGTCGACAACGTGATGACGATCCTGCGCCTCGCGGCGGTGATCGGCGTGGTCAGCATCGGGATGACGTTCGTCATCACCGGTGGCGGCATCGACCTCTCGGTGGGCGCGTTGGTCGCGCTGTCCTCGGTCTGGTGCACGACGCTGTCCACGCAGGCGATGGCCAACGACTACCACTGGATCTTCATCGTCACCACGGCGCTCCTGGTCGGCGCGGGCGCCGGTCTGATCAACGGCCTGCTGGTGGCGTACGGCGGAGTGGTGCCGTTCATCGCCACCCTCGCGATGATGGCCAGCGCCCGTGGTCTGGCCGAGATCATCTCGGCGCGCAAGACCCAGATCCTCAGCGTGCCCGGCTTCACCGACGCGTTCTCCCGCGACATCCTCGGGATCTCGGTCCTGGTCTGGATCTTCGTCATCGTGGCCGTGATCGGCTGGGTCGTGCTCAACCGCACCACCTTCGGCCGGCGCACCCTGGCCATCGGCGGCAACCCTGAGGCCTCGCGCCTGGCCGGCATCAACGTACGCCGCCACACCGTGCTCCTCTACGTCCTCGTCGGTGTCTGCTGCGGCATCGCCGCGATCATGCTGGTCAGCCGCACCACGACCGGCAGCGCCACCCACGGCCAGCTCTACGAGCTCGACGCCATCGCCGCGGTCGTCATCGGCGGCACCCTGCTCGCCGGCGGGCGCGGCACCATCGTCGGCACCGTCTTCGGGGTGCTGATCTTCACGACCCTCACCAACGTGTTCGTGATCAACAACCTCTCGATCTCCGCTCAGGCCTTCACCAAGGGCCTGATCATCATCGCCGCCGTGCTGCTGCAGAAGCGGTTCGCTCGACAGCCAGGGTCATGACCGCCCGACACCACCCAGCCAGCCGTCCACGGCTCTCGGACCAATCCCTTCTCCACCTCGCACGATCTAGGAGCACTTCCATGAAACTGAAGTCCACAGCAAGAATCGTCGTCGCCGGTCTCTCGGTGCTCGCCCTCTCGGCGTGCATCAGCAACACCCCCGAGAAGTCCGAGAACGTCGGTGGCACCTCCAACGCCAAGGCCGGCTCCAACGACGAGAAGGGCGACACGGTCGTCATCGGCTTCTCGGCCCCCGCCGCCGACCACGGCTGGATGGGTGCGATCAGCGAGCAGGCCAAGACCGCCGCCGAGGCGTATGAGGACGTCGACCTTCGCCTGGCGGAGGGCACCAACGACGTCAGCCTGCAGATCAGCCAGGTCGAGACCTTCATCAACGACAAGGTCGACGCCATCGTGCTGCTGCCCTTCGACGGCGCCGCGATGACGCCGGTGGCCCTCAAGGCGATGGAGGCCGGCATCCCGGTCATCAACGTCGACCGTGAGTTCAACGACCCCAACGCCGCCCGCGTCACCGTGCTCGGTGACAACTACGGCATGGGTGTCTCGGCCGGTGAGTACGTCTGCGAGCAGGCCGGCGGCAAGACGGACGCCGTCGTCGCCGAGATCGCCGGCATCGACTCGCTGCCCCTGACCCAGGACCGCAGCAAGGGCTTCAAGGACGCGCTGGCCAAGTGCGACCTCGACGTCGACAACCGGGTCGCCGCCGACTTCACCGTCGAGGGCGGCGAGAAGGCGGCCTCCAACCTGCTCCAGGCCGCGCCGAAGATCGACTTCCTGTGGAACCACGACGACGACCAGGGCGTCGGCGTCCTCGCCGCGATCAACAACGCCGGTCGCGACGAGTTCACGATGGTCGGCGGCGCCGGCTCGGCCAACGCGATGCGCGAGATCGAGTCTGACAAGGGCGTCCTCAAGGCGACGGTCATCTACCCCTCCACCCAGGCCGCTGACGGCATCAAGCTCGCCCGGCTCCTGGCCCAGGACAAGGCCATGTCCGACCTGGTCGAGGTGACCGTGCCGCGCACCATCCAGCTGGACGCGCCGGTCGTCACCAAGGAGAACGTGGACGAGTTCCTGCCCACGGCCTTCGAGTCCTGATCGAGCCCGACCCAGTCAGACCGCAAGATCGCTCCGCGCTCGGGCGCGGAGCGACACCACCGAAACACAGGATCGAGTTCCGATGACCGAGCAGAACGCCACGCTCGGGGTGGGGATGATCGGCTATGCCTTCATGGGCGCCGTCCACTCCCACGCCTGGCGCAGTGCCCACCGCTTCTTCGACCTTCCCCTGACCCCGCGGATGCAGGTTCTCTGCGGCCGTGACGCGACTCGCGTGGCGGAGGCCGCCACCCGGTTCGGCTGGGAGGAGAGCGTCACCGACTGGCGTGACGTGATCGCCCGCGACGACGTCGACCTGGTCGACGTGTGCACGCCCGGCGACACCCACGCGGAGATAGCGATCGCCGCGCTCGAGGCCGGCAAGCACGTGCTCTGCGAGAAGCCCCTGGCCAACAGCGTGGCCGAGGCCGAGCGGATGGCCGCGGCCGCCGCGGTGGCCGCCGAGCGTGGAGTGCGGGCGATGGTGGGGTTCACCTACCGCCGGGTGCCCGCCATCGCGCTGGCCCGGAAGCTGGTCGCCGACGGTCGTCTCGGGGAGCTCCACCACGTACGTGCGCAGTATCTCCAGGACTGGCTGGCCGACCCCGAGACCCCGCTGAGCTGGCGCCTCGACAAGACCAAGGCCGGCTCGGGTGCGCTCGGCGACATCGGCGCCCACGTCATCGACCTGACCCAGCACATCACCGGTGACCGGATCCTGGAGGTCTCCGGGATGCTGGAGACGTTCGTCAAGGAGCGCCCGGTGGCGGAGACCTCGTCCGGGCTCTCCGCCACCGCCGGTACCGAGCGCGGGCCGGTCACCGTCGACGACGCCGCGGTGTTCCTGGCGCGGTTCGCCGGGGGAGCGGTCGGCTCGTTCGAGGCCACCCGCTTCGCCACCGGCCGCAAGAACGCGATCCGGATCGAGATCAACGGGTCGAAGGGCAGCCTGGCCTTCGACTTCGAGGACATGAACGTCCTGCACTTCCACGACGCGACCCTGCCGGCCGCCGAGGGCGGCTTCCGCCGGATCGTCGTCACCGAGCCCGAGCACCCGTGGGTGGCCGGCTGGTGGCCCCCGGGCCACGGCCTCGGCTACGAGCACGGCTTCACCCACCAGGTCGTCGACCTCGTCCGGGCGCTCGGCGAGGGCGCCGAGCCGACGCCGACGTTCGCCGACGGGCTCCAGGTGCAGCGCGTTCTCGCCGCGGTGGAGACCAGCTCCGACACCAGGACGTGGCAGGAGATCCCCACCTGATCCACCCGGGGCCGCTCGGCCGATTCCAGCCTGTTCAGACCGTTGAGCACAGAAGGGATACGCACATGAAGCACGGATCGAGAAGGTTCCGGACGCTGATCGCGGGAGTCGGGCTGGTGGCGGTGGCCGCCTTCGCCCCGGGCCTGTCACCGGCGCCGGCCGCGAGCGCGGACCGCTCCGAGGTGAGCGAGGGGGCCGGGACGTACGACGTCCTGGTGTTCTCCAAGACCGCCGGTTTCCGGCACGGCTCCATCCCTGACGGCATCGCGGCGATCGAGAGGCTGGGGGCCGAGAACGGCTTCACGGTGACCGCCACCGAGGACGCGGCGGTGTTCAACGACACCGACCTGGCGGCGTACGAGGCAGTGCTGTGGCTCTCCACGACCGGTGACGTGCTCGACGCCGGTCAGCAGGCCGCGTTCGAGCGCTACATCCAGGACGGTGGCGGCTATGTGGGCGTGCACGCCGCCTCCGACACCGAGTACGACTGGCCCTGGTACGGCGGCCTCGTCGGTGCCTACTTCGCCGGTCACCCCGCCCAGCAGACCGCGACGGTGAAGGTGCACGCGCACAACACCGCGGCGACGGCCGAGCTGCCGAAGCGGTGGACGCGCTGGGACGAGTGGTACAGCTTCCGCGACCGTCCGGCCGACTCGATCCGGGTCCTCGCCGACCTCGACGAGACCAGCTACAACCCGGGCCGCTTCGCCATGGGCGACCCGCACCCGATCGCCTGGTGCCACCGCTACGACGGCGGCCGGGCCTTCTACACCGGCATGGGCCACACCTCGGAGTCGTTCACCGAGCCGGAGTTCCTCTCCCACGTGCTCGGCGGCATCAAGATGGTCGCCGGTGTCGCGCCGTTCCGCTGCGAGGCGAACTGATGAGCAGAGTCGGTGTGTGGCTGGTCGGTGCCTGCGGCTCGGTGGGCGTCACGACGACCGTCGGCGCGCTGGCTGTCCGGGCCGGGCTCGCCGGGCGGGTCGGGCTGGTCGCCGAGCAGCCGGAGATAGCTGCCGCCGGGCTGCCCTCCCTGGACGACCTGGTGATCGGTGGGCACGACCTGCGGGCGGACCCGTTGCTGAAGCGGGCCGAGCGGCTCGCCGCGGGCGGGGTCGTTCCCGCCGGGATCCTGCCGGCGATCGCCGGTGAGCTGGAGGAGGTCGAGAGGCGGCTGCGTACGGGCTATGACCCGGCGGGCGCCGAGCCGCAAGGTGTCGCGGTCGAGCGGCTGACCGCCGATCTCGTCGCCTTCCGCGAGGAGCACGGGCTCGAGCGGGTGGTCGTGATCGACGTGGCGAGCACCGAGCCGCCGGCCGAGGTCGTGGACGGCGGCCCGCTCGCCGACCCCGACGCCCTCGACGCGGCGCTGGCCGCGGGGGAGTCCCCGCTGCCGGCCAGCTCCGTCTACGTCCTGGCCGCCTACCGGGCGGGCTGCCCGGTGGTCTCGTTCACGCCCAGTCCCGGGCCGCGGCTGCCGGTGCTCGTCACCCTCGCCGAGCGGGCCGGGCTCCCGTGGGCGGGATCGGACGGGAAGACCGGGGAGACGCTGCTGAAGTCGGCGCTGGCGCCGATGTTCTCGACGCGGGCGCTGCAGGTCAACGCCTGGGCCTCCTACAACATGCTCGGTGGCGGGGACGGCGCGACGCTCGCCGATCCGGCCAACGCGCAGAGCAAGCTCGTCACCAAGGCCCAGGGGCTGGAGGTGATGCTCGGTCACCCGGTGCAGGGGCCGATGCACATCGACTACGTCCCCGACCACGGCGACTGGAAGACCGCCATCGACCACGTCTCCTTCGAGGGGTTCCTCGGGGTGCGAATGTCGCTGCAGTTCACCTGGAGCGGCTGCGACTCCGCGCTGGCCGCGCCCCTGGTGCTCGACCTCGCCCGGCTCGTCCTGCGCGCGCAGGAGGCGGGGGAGAGCGGACCGCTTCCGTTCGGGTTCTTCTTCAAGGACCCGGCCGGCTCCACCGAGCATCGGCTCGGTACGCAGTGGGAAGAGCTGGTCGCGTGGTGCGCTCGGGTGGGCGCATGACATCTCGTGCCCGAGCCTTCGCCGAGCTGGTCCGGCTGCCGGCGGCCCTCACCGTGCCGGGTGACACCCTGGCCGGTGCCGCCGCGGCCGGTCCGCTGCGGGCCCGCGCGGTCGCGATGCCGGCCGCCTCGGTGGCGCTCTACTGGGCCGGGATGGCACTCAACGACTGGGCCGACCGGGACCTCGACGCCGTCGAGCGCCCCGAGCGGCCGATCCCGTCGGGCCGGGTCAGCCCGCGGCAGGCGCTCGGGGTGGCCGTCGGGCTGACCGCGGCGGGTGTCGGGCTGGCCGGGCTCGCCGGTGGGCGTCCGGCCGCGGTGACGGCGGCCGCCCTGGCCGGGACGGTGTGGGCCTACGACACCGTCCTCAAGGACACCTCGGCCGGACCGGTCGCGATGGCCGCGGCCCGTGGCCTCGACGTGCTCCTCGGCGCGAGCGCGAGCGGGCGTACGCGGGCCGGGCTGGTGCCGGCCGGCCTGCTCGCCGCCCACACCGCCGGGGTCACCCTGCTCAGCCGGGGCGAGGTCCACGGCACCCGTCCCGTCACCGCGACCCTCGCCGGGGCGGTCACGGTCGCGACCGCGGCCGCGGCGGCCGGCCACGGGCGGGCGGCGCTGCCCGTCGCCCTCGCCGCGACGTACGCACGCAGCGTCGGCTCCGCGCAGCTGGCCGCGGTCTCCTCGCCGGATGCCGGTACGGTCCGGCGCGCCACCGGCGCCGGGATCCGCGGGATGATCCCGCTCCAGGCCGCGCTCATCGCCCGCCGCTCGCCGCTGGCCGCGGTCGCGCTGCTGGCCGCCGGGCCGATCGTCAAGGCCGCCTCGAAGGTGGTGTCACCGACATGAGCACGACGGGCACGCTGCGGTTCGGCTACGGCACCAATGGCATGCACAGCCGCCGGCTCGAGGACGCGTTGAGCCTCCTGGCCGCGCTGGGCTACGACGGGGTCGCGCTGACCCTCGACCACCTGCACCTGGATCCCTTCCGGCCGAACCTGGCGGGCCGGGTGGCCCAGGTCGGCCGACGGCTGGACGAGCTCGGCCTGTCGGTCGTGATCGAGACCGGGGCTCGCTACATCCTCGACCCTCTTCGCAAGCACTACCCGACCCTGCTCCACCCGGGACCGGATGCGAGCCGCCGGGTCGACTATCTGCACCGGGCGGTCGAGGTGGCCGCCGACCTCGGCGCCGAGGCGGTCTCGTTCTGGTCGGGCACCCTGCCGGACGGCGTGGACGAGGACCGGGCGTGGGGACGCCTGTGCGATGGGGTGTGGCGGGTCCTCGACCTCGCCACCCGCCGTGGCGTCGTGTGCGCCGTCGAGCCCGAGCCCGGGCACTTCGTCGACACCCTCGACTCCGTGATCGAGCTGCGCCGGCGCCTCGACGACCCGGAGCTGCTGCGGGTCACCCTCGATCTCGGTCATGTGGTGTGCAACGAGCCGCGGGGGATGGCCGAGACCATCCGCCTCGCCGGTCCGCTGCTGGCCAACGTGCAGGTCGACGACATGGTGGAGGGCGTCCACGAGCACCTGGAGCTGGGCACCGGCGAGGTCGACTTCGCCGTCGCGCTCGGCACCCTGGTCGAGATCGGCTACACCGGGCTCGCCGCGCTCGAGCTGCCCCGCCAGTCCCACGCCGCCCCGGTCGTCGCCGAGCGCTCCCTCGCGTTCCTGCGCGAGACCCTCGAGGACCTGCCCCGATCCGAGGAGGTGGGCGCATGAACGAGAAGCTGCTCGCCGAGTGGTGCGCCGAGATCGAGACCGATCCCACCCGGATCAGGACCCGCTTCCCGGCCGCGGCCAGGGAGATCGGCCGCACTCCGGGCACCTCGCCCGAGCCGGGCGCGGAGCGGGTCGAGGACGACGTACGTGTGCGGCTGCTGCTGGCGCTCGGCCGTGGCCTGGCCGGTGACCCCGACGCGTTGAGCGCCGAGGTGCACGACCTCTACCGCTTCGGCGACGCCGACGAGCGGCGGGCGGTCCTGCTCGGCCTCGGGCACCTCGACGAGGCGATCGGCGATCGTGCCGTCGACCTGCTCCACGACGCGCTGCGCACCAACGACCCCCGCCTGGTGGCAGCCGCGCTGGGGACCTACGCCGCTCGTCTCGATCCCGCCGCGTGGCGTCAGGCCGTCCTCAAGTGCCTCTTCGTCGGCGTACCTCTTCGTCTGGTGGCCGGCCTCGACGGATCCAACGGATCCGACGACGAGCTGCGCCGGATGGTCGCCGACTATGCCGCCGAGCGGCGCGCGGCCGGCCGCGAGGTGCCCACCGACGCCCTCTCCTTCCTGCCCGCCCCCACCCAGACCGCTCGGGAGTCCTGATGCGTATCTTCGACCCGCACATCCACATGACCTCGCGTACGACCGACGACTACGAGGCGATGTACGCCGCCGGTGTCCGCGCCCTGGTGGAGCCGGCCTTCTGGCTCGGCCAGCCGCGGACCAGCGTCGACTCGTTCGTCGACTACTTCGACGCGCTGGTCGGCTGGGAGCGGTTCCGGGCCTCGCAGTTCGGCATCGCCCACCACTGCACGATCGCGCTGAACCCGAAGGAGGCCAACGACCCGCGCTGCACTCCGGTCCTCGACCTGCTGCCGCGCTACCTCGCCAAGGACGGGGTCGTCGCGGTCGGCGAGATCGGCTTCGATTCGATGACCGAGGACGAGGAGAAGGCGTTCAGCCGCCAGCTGGAGCTGGCCCGCGAGTTCGCGCTGCCCGCGATGGTGCACACGCCCCACCGCGACAAGCTGGCCGGCACCCGCCGCACCCTCGACCTCGTCGAGGCGGCCGGGATGGAGCCCGGGATGGTCGTCGTCGACCACCTCAACGAGGTGACCGTCGACGTCGTCGACGAGGCCGGCGCCTGGATGGGCTTCTCGATCTACCCCGACACCAAGATGGACCCCGACCGGATGGTCGCAATCCTTCAGCGCCGCGGTCTCGACCGGGTGCTGGTCAACTCCGCCGCCGACTGGGGCAGGAGCGACCCGCTGCGCACCCGGGCGACCGGCGAGGCGATGCTGGCGGCCGGCTTCACCGAGGACGACGTCGACCGGGTGCTGTGGCGCAACCCGGTGGAGTTCTTTGGCCAGAGCGGACGGCTGCTGCTCGACGTACCTGCGGCCGACCAGGGTGCGACCTTCGCCGGCAACTCGTTGCTGCGAGGTGAGCGGGCATGAGGTTCCGGCACCGCGACGGCACGGTCGTCCACCTCGGCTACTGCAGCAACGTGCACCCTGCCGAGGACGTCGACGGCATCCTCGACCAGCTCCGCCGCTATGCCGGCGAGGTGCGCGCCCGGCTGGGCGTGCAGCGGCTCGGCCTCGGTCTGTGGCTGCCCGCCGCGACGGCCCACGAGCTGGCCGGCGACCCGGCCACCCTCGACCGGTTGCGCACCGGCCTGGACCGCCACGGCCTGGAGGTCGTCACGCTCAACGCCTTCCCGTACGCCGGGTTCCATGCGCCGGTCGTGAAGCGCGACGTCTACTCCCCGGACTGGTCGACCCGGCGCCGCCTCGATTACACCCTCGACTGCGCGCGGGTGCTGTCGGCGCTGCTGCCCGACGATGCCGTACGCGGCAGCATCTCGACGCTCCCGCTGGGCTGGCGCACCCCGTGGTTCACCGACCGCGACCGGGCGGCGGGCGAGCTTATCGGCGAGCTCGCCGACGGCCTGGCCGGCATCGAGACCGAGCACGGCCGACCGGTACGGGTCGGGTTCGAGCCCGAGCCCGGCTGCGTCGTGGAGACGACCCGGGACGCGGTCACCCGGCTCGCCGGCCTGGCGCCGGATCATCTCGGGATCTGCGTCGACACCTGCCACCTCGCCACCCAGTTCGAGGACGCCACCGAGGCGCTCGACCGGCTGCGGGTGGCCGGGCTGCCGGTCGTCAAGGTCCAGGTCTCCGCGGCCCTGCACGCCGACGACCCGAGCGACCCGGCGACCCGGGAGGCCCTGGCCTCCTACGCCGAGGACCGCTTCCTCCACCAGACCCGCGAGCCGCGCGGGGCGCGGGTGGACAGCCGTGACGACCTGCCCGAGGCGCTCGCCGGCCATCGCCCGCTGCCGGCCGAGCATCCCTGGCGGGTGCACTTCCACGTACCTCTCCACGCCGACCCGGCCCCGCCGCTGCGCAGCACCCGCGACCACCTGGCGGGCACGCTCGACGCGCTCCTCGGCGGCCCGGTGGCCCACACCGACCACCTCGAGGTCGAGACCTACACCTGGGGCGTACTGCCCGAGCAGGTCCGCCCCGATGGCGACGCCGGCCTGGTCGCGGGCATCGCGGCCGAGCTGGCCTGGACCCGCGACCGGCTCCTTGAGGCCGGTCTCGAACAGCTGCAGGAGGCATCGGCATGAGCGAGCGTACGAACGACAAGCTGCTGGTCATCGATGTGGTCGGCATGACCCCCGAGCTGCTCCAGCACATGCCGCGAGTGCGGCAGGTGGGGGAGTCGGGGTTCACCGCCGAGCTCGGCACCGTGCTGCCGGCGGTCACCTGCTCGGTCCAGTCGACCTTCCTGACCGGCGCGCTGCCGCGCGAGCACGGCATCGTCGGCAACGGCTGGTACTTCCGCGACCTCGGCGAGGTGCTCCTGTGGCGCCAGCACAACGCGCTGGTGCAGGGCGAGAAGCTGTGGGACGTCGTCCGCAGGCGCCGTCCCGGCGCGAAGGTAGCCAACATCTGCTGGTGGTACGCCATGGGTGCCGATGTCGACACCACGGTCACCCCGCGCCCGGCCTACCACGCCGACGGCAAGAAGTCGCCGGACTGCTGGACCTGGCCGCCCGAGCTCCACGACACCCTCACCTCGGAGCTGGGCCCGTTCCCGCTGTTCACCTACTGGGGTCCCACGGCCTCGATCAAGAGCTCGGCATGGATCGTCGCAGCCGCGCGCAAGGTCATGCCCGACCACGACCTCACCCTCGTCTACGTCCCGCATCTCGACTACGACCTACAGCGGTTCGGCCCCGACAGCCCGCAGGCGGTCCAGGCGGCCCGCGACGTCGACGCCACCCTGGCGCCGCTGCTCGACGACGCCGAGGCCGCAGGCGTACGTGTCGTGCTGCTGAGCGAGTACGGCATCACCCGCGCCACCCGCCCGGTCGACGTCAACCGGCTGCTGCGCCGCGAGGGCCTCCTGCACGTCCACCACAACGCCACCGGCGAGCTCCTCGACCCATGGACGTCGCGGGCCTTCGCGGTCGCCGACCACCAGATCGCCCACGTCTACATCAAGGACCCCGCCGACCTGGAGCGCGTCCGCGACCTGCTGCAGGGTCTCGACGGGGTGGCCGAGGTCCTCGACCGCGCCGGCCAGGCGGCGTACGGACTCGACCACGAGCGCGCCGGCGAGCTCGTCGTGGTGGCCGAGCCGGATGCCTGGTTCACCTACTACTACTGGCTCGACGACGCGAACGCGCCCGACTTCGCCCGCGGCGTCGAGATCCACAAGAAGCCCGGCTACGACCCCGCCGAGCTGTTCCTCGACCCCGAGGATCGCTGGGTCAAGCTGCGCGCCGCCACCACGCTGGCCCGCAAGACGGCCGGGCTGCGCTACGCCATGAGCGTGGTGCCGCTCGACCCCGCCCCGGTCTCCGGCAGCCACGGCCGGCTGCCGGACGACCCCGAGCACGGCCCGGTGCTCGTCTGCTCCGACGCCTCCGTCAAGCGCGACCGGTTCGAGGCCACCGAGGTCCGTGACCTGCTCGCATCCCTGCTCCCCTGAACTGCTCCCCTGAGGAAGGACAACCACACCATGACCCGACCGATCACGCTCTTCACCGGCCAGTGGGCCGACCTGCCGTTCGAGGAGGTCTGCCGCCTCGCCTCCGAGTGGGGCTACGACGGCCTCGAGATCGCCTGCTGGGGCGACCACCTCGACGTCTGGCAGGCCGCCGAGGACGAGACGTACGTCCAGGCGAAGCTGGACCTGCTGGAGAAGCACAACCTCAAGGTCTTCACGATCTCCAACCACCTCAAGGGCCAGGCGGTCTGCGACGATCCCATCGACCAGCGCCACAAAGACATCCTGCCCGCGAAGATCTGGGGCGACGGCGACCCCGAGGGCGTACGTCAGCGGGCGGCCGAGGAGATGAAGATGACCGCCCGGGCGGCGAAGAACCTCGGGGTCAAGACGGTCGTCGGCTTCACCGGCTCCTCGATCTGGAAGTACGTCGCGATGTTCCCGCCCGTCTCCCAGGAGATGGTCGAGGCCGGCTATCGGGACTTCGCCGACCGGTGGAACCCGATCCTCGACGTCTTCGACGAGTGCGGGGTGCGGTTCGCCCATGAGGTCCACCCGTCCGAGATCGCCTACGACTACTGGTCGACCGTGGCGACGTTGGAGGCGATCGGCCACCGCGAGGCGTTCGGGCTCAACTGGGACCCCAGCCACATGGTGTGGCAGCAGGTCGACCCGGTCGGGTTCCTGTGGGACTTCCGCGACCGGATCTACCACGTGGACTGCAAGGACACGAAGATGCAGACCGGCAACGGCCGCAACGCCCGGCTGGGATCCCACCTCGCCTGGGCCGATCCGCGCCGGGGCTGGGACTTCGTCTCCACCGGCCACGGCGACGTGCCGTGGGAGCAGTGCTTCCGGATGCTCAACTCCATCGGCTATGACGGCCCGATCTCGGTCGAGTGGGAGGACGCCGGCATGGACCGTCTCGTCGGTGCCCCCGAGGCACTCGAGTTCGTCCGCCGGCTCGCCTTCGACGCCCCCGACGCCTCCTTCGACGCCGCCTTCAGCACCACCGACTGACTCGACCCCCGAGAGTTCGACAACCCGAGAGGAAACCCCCATGTGTTACGGATTCGATGGTGAGGGCGCGCTGCGCCGCTCGCTGGAGGAGCGTGGCCTGAGCCGTCGCTCCATGTTCAAGGGCGCCCTGGGCGCCGTCGCCGGCGGTGCCGCGCTGGCGGCCGTTCCGGGTCTGCTCTCGCCGGCCGGCGCTGCCGTGGCGGCCAAGCGCGGCGGGTGCCGGGTGCCTCCGGGCCGGATCAGCATCCAGCTGTGGACCGTCCGCGACGCGCTGTGGGGCGACCCGGGCTTCGACGCGACGCTGACCTCGATCGCCGAGATGGGCTACCCGCGGGTGGAGCAGGCTCTGGGCTACTTCGACAAGACCGCGGCCGAGCTGCGCGCCTTCTACGACGGCCTCGGCATCCGCGCCTCCTCGTCCCACGACGGCATCAGCGCCACCCCCGCCGAGCTGCAGACCAAGCTGCAGAACGCGGCGACCCTCGGCCAGCGCTACATGGTGGTGCCCTACCTCGCCTCCAACTCACTCTCGGACTGGCAGACCTGGGCGGAGCAGATGAACGTCGAGGCGGCGGCCGCGAAGCGCTACGGGATCGCCTACGGCTACCACAACCACGCCCACGAGTTCACCACCGATCTCGGCGGCGGGGTGACTCCGTGGGACATCCTCACCACCGAGCTGGACCCGGCTCTGGTGCACCTCGAGATCGACATCTACTGGGCCGTCACCGGCGGGGTCAACCTGGGCCTGTCCAACGACGACGCCGTCGACTTCGCGATCGACACCATCAAGTCGGGCCCGCAGCGGGTGCGGCAGTACCACGTCAAGGACCGCAACCCCACCACCGGCGACCACGTCGACCTCGGCACCGGCTTCATCGACTTCGCCAAGGTCTTCGCGGCCCACGAGGTCGAGGAGTACATCGTCGAGAACGACACCCCGGAGATCAGCCCGCTCCACACCGCGGAGGTCGGCTACTCCTACCTGCGTGGCCTGCGCTACTGACGTACCTCTGGAGTACGCCACACCTGACTCGGCAGCCGCCCCCGACCCTCCCTGCGGGGCGGCTGCCGTCTCCTCCCGGACACTCGGTGAACCCTCCGAGAAGTCGGGATGACGACCGTCCCCAAACGGTCCGGTGCCCCGTGTCGGGTGCTGCGAACCCTCGGCGAGGGTCATAGGCTGAAGACCATGCCATCGCCCCGGGTATCGCTGATCACCGCTGTCTACAACCCGCCCGCCGATGCCTTCGAGGACACGATCGCGTCGGTCCTCGGCCAGACCCATGAGGACTGGGAGTGGGTTCTCAGCGACGACCGCTCACCCGCGCCCTGGGTGCTTCCGCGGCTGCGCGAGCTGGCCGCGAAGGAGCCGCGGGTGCGGATCGTGGAGCGTGCCGAGAACGGTGGCATCGTGGCCGCCTCGAACTCGTCGCTGGCCGAGGCGACCGGCGAGCTGATCGCCCTGCTCGACCACGACGACGTGCTCGAGCCGAACGCGCTGGAGAAGATGGTCCGCGCCTACGACCGGTTCGAGGACCTCGACTACGCCTACAGCGACCAGGACCTGATGTCCGACGCCGGCGAGCTCCGCGACGCCTACTACAAGCCCGACTGGTCCCCGGAGCGGCTGCGGCATCACAACTACTGCACCCACTTCTCGGTGTTCCGCCGCTCGGTCGTGGAGGAGGTCGGCGGCTTCCAGGAGGGCTTCGACGGCTCCCAGGACCACGACCTCGTGCTGCGCGTCAGCGAGCGTGCCCGCCGCATCGTCCACGTCCCCGGCGCGCTCTACCACTGGCGCATGGTGCCGGGCTCCGCCGCCGCGGACAACCAGGCCAAGCCGTACGCCTGGGACGCCGGCGTAAGAGCCGTCCAGGCTCACCTCGACCGGCTCGGGATCCGGGCCACGGCCTCGCGCGGCGTCTCGCCCGGGCTCTACCGCGTCGAGCGGGAGCCCGACCTGGACACCCCGGTCAGCGTGATCATCCCGACCATCGGCACCAGTGCGATCGTGTGGGGCGAGAAGCGCGCGATGGTCGTCGAGACCGTACGCTCCGTGGTCGCCTCCACCCAGCACCGCAACGTCGAGTTCGTGATTGTCTACGACACCCCGACCCCGGCCCCGGTGCTGGAGGCGCTGCGGGCGATCGAGGGTGCCGACATCAAGCTCGTCGAGTTCACCGAGAAGTTCAGCTTCAGCGCCAAGTGCAACGTCGGTGCCGCCCACGCCACCGGTGACGTCCTGATCTTCCTCAACGACGACATGGAGGCCTACTCCGAGGGCGTCATCGAGAACCTGATCGCGCCGCTGCGCGAGCCGGACGTCGGCATGACCGGTCCGAAGCTCCTCTTCGAGGACTACCGCATCCAGCACGCTGGCCTGGTCTACGGCAGCGGCACCATCACCCACGCCTACTACCGCGCGCGCCCCGAGGAACGGGGCAACCACGGCGAGCTGCACATCAACCGGGAGACCTCCGCGCTGACCGGCGCCTGCGTCGCGATGCGGCGCGAGGTCTTCTTCGACGCCGGTGGCTTCAGCGAACGGCTCCCGGTCAACTACAACGACGTCGACCTGTGCCTCAAGGTGCGTCGCTCACTGGGCCTGCGCCTGGTCTGGCTCCACGACGTCACCCTCTTCCACTTCGAGTCCGTCAGCCGCGACAACGCGGTCCACGACTGGGAGAAGGACTTCATCAACAACCGCTGGGGCAACTACGAGTACGTACGCGAGGCCTACTCGAACGGAGTCCGCTGACCCACGTGCGATCGCCGAGTCGGCGCAAACTGACCGGACGAGTCGCCGAGTCGGCGCGTTATGACGAGCCGACTCGGCGACGGACTTGGTCAGAACGAGCCGACTCGGCCGGGATGTTGGTCAGAACGAGCCGACTCGGCGGTCAGCCTTGGGCTGCGCGGCGGAGGCGGCGTACGACTCGTCGGCCGAAGTTCCGCACCGGGTGGCGGGTGGCGTAGGTCAGGTCGGCCTCGAGGCCTGCTACCTTGCCGCGCAGCCGCTCGATGCGCTCGCGGCGGCGCCGGTTGACCTCGCGGGCCTCGCGCAGCTGCTTGGACAGGGTGCCGACCCGGGCCTGGGCGGAGTTGGCGGAGGCCTGGATGCCGAGGATGTGGTCGCGGGTGGCCAGCCGGGATCGGGTGACCTCCTCGAACCTCTGGGTGTGTACGTCGCGGAGCCGGACCTCGTCGGCCGGGGCGGCCTGGACGAGCTCGGGAGCGGCCGGTGCGACCTCGCCGTCGGCGAGCGGCCGGGCGGCCAGCTGGAACTGGTAGACCAGCGCGTCGGGCTGCTGGCGCACCCACTCCACGGCCACCTCGGGGAGCAGGCCGGGGTCGACGGAGACCTCGACGTTGAGCGGGTCGGCCGTGGTGCCGCGCAGGTCCTCGACCGCGTAGCCCGCCTCGGTGAAGAGCTGCAGCAGCCCCTCGCGTGAGTAGAACTTGATGTGGGTGCGGTCCAGGAGACCGGTGTCGGTGGTCTGCCAGCGGCCCTGGAGCAGGGCGAGACGGACCGAGCCGTGGGTGACATTGGGGATCGAGATGACCACCTGGCCGCCGGGGGCGAGCAGGTCACGGGCCTGCTCGAGCGCCGCCCGCGGGTCGACGAGGTGCTCGAGGACGTCGGCGAAGATCACCACGTCGAAGGAGCCGGGCTCGACGATCTCGGTCAGCGGGGTCGCGTCGAGGTCGGCGACGACCACCCGCTCCAGGACCTTCTCGGCCAGGCTCGCCGCCTCCAGGTCGATCTCGATGCCGGTGACGGTGCAGCCGCGCTCGGTGAGGATCCGGCCGATCTCACCGGTCCAGCAGCCGACGTCGAGGACCCGCTTCCCACTGCCCGCCGAGACGGCGGACTCAGCCAGGTCGATGACCTGCACATGGCTGGTGTTGCGGTGATCGAGGTCGATCTCGACGGCGTAGTGCGACATGCGACGAGGGTAGCGACCTTTGGTGGCGCCGCGCGGGTCCGGCACGGGTGATTTACGGGCTGTTTCGACGCTTCGGCGACGTACGGTGAAATGGTCTGTTACACAGTGGAAACAGATGCTTCGGGGTGTCGAAACGTCCCCGGGTGAAGGTGGCGGCGAAGATGACAGGATCAAGGACCTCTGGAGGCGCCCTCTCGTGAAGCTCGTGACCGCAGTGATCAAGCCCCATAAGTGGGAGGACGTGCGCGAGGCCCTCGAGGCCTTCGGCGTGACCGGCATGACCGTCTCCGAAGTCTCCGGCTACGGCCGGCAGAAGGGTCACACCGAGGTCTACCGCGGCGCCGAGTACGACATCGCCCTGGTGCCGAAGATCCGCATCGAGATCGTCGTGGAGGACGAGGATGCCGCGGACGTCGTCGGGATCGTCGTGAAGACCGCACAGACCGGACGGATCGGCGACGGGAAGGTCTGGCTCAGCCCGATCGAGTCCGTCGTCCGTGTTCGGACCGGTGCACGTGATGCCGAGGCGCTCTGACTAGGCTTCGTCCGAGTGCCGGTCCATCGAATCCCACCGGAGGAGAGAAATGAAGCTCGTCACCGCAGTGATCAAACCCCACAAGTGGGAGGACGTTCGCGTCGCCCTCGAAGCTGTCGGTGTCACCGGCATGACCGTCTCCGAGGTCTCCGGCTACGGCCGGCAGAAGGGTCACACCGAGGTCTACCGCGGCGCTGAGTACGACGTCGCTCTGGTGCCGAAGATCCGCATCGAGATCGCCGTGCCCGACGAGGAGGTCGAGTCGGTGGTCAGCGCCATCGAGACCTCGGCGAAGACCGAGCGCATCGGTGACGGCAAGGTCTGGGTCTCCCCGTTGGAGACCATCGTGCGGGTCCGCACCGGCGACCGCGACGACGCCGCGATCTGAATCCATGAAGGAGGTTGCGCGTGACCGCTGAGGGCCGGGCGGCGCGCACAGCCGAGGCAGACGAGCAGTGCGCCAAGGCGTACGCCGCAGCGGGCGGCCCCGAGGTCGGGGTCGCCCTCGTCGCGGTCGGAGGATACGGGCGCGGGGAGCTCGCACCGTTCTCCGACTGGGACGTGGTCCTGGTGCACGACGATGCCGTCTCGCCGGGTTCGGTGGCCGAGCAGGTCTGGTATCCGCTCTGGGACACCGCGCCCAAGCTCGACCACTCGGTGCGGTCGTTCTCGGAGATGCTCTCCTCCTCGACGGGTGACCTCCGGGTCGCCCTCGGGCTGCTCGACATCCGGCACCTGGCCGGCGACCGCGGGCTGGTGCTGCGGCTGCGTACGACGATGCTGGCGCACTGGCGCAAGCACGCCCGGGCCCTGCTGCCCGAGCTGAGGACGATGAGCGTGGAGCGACACCGGCGTGCCGGTGAGCTCGCGCACGCCTCGGTGCCGGACCTGAAGGAGATGTACGGCGGGCTGCGGGACGCGGTCGTGATCAAGGCGATCGTGGCGACCTGGCTGGTCGACGTGCCCGCGGTCGACCTGGAGAAGTCGCGCCGCGCCCTGCTCGATGTCCGTGATCTCGTGCAGGAGATCGGCGGGCGGGCCACCGACCGGGTCGTGCCGGAGATGTGGGACCAGCTCGCCGAGCGGCTCGAGCTGGCCGACGCCCGCACGGCACAGGCCCACGTACGCACCATCGGCCGCCGCCTCACCCATCTCTCCCGTCTGGCCTGGCGGCGGGTCGACGGCGTCCTGGAACGCTCGCGGCCCGGAGCCCCGCGCCGCCCGCGGCTCGCGCCGCTCGGCAACGGACTGGCGCTCGCCTCGGGCGAGGTGGTGCTGGTGCCGGGAGCCCGTCCGTCGCGGGACCCGCTGATGCTGCTGCGCGCCTCGGCGCTCGCCGCCGAGCACGGGGTCGCGCTGGCGCCGCCGACCGCCGCGCGACTGGCCCGGGACACCCCGGCGCTGGCCGAGCCGTGGCCGGAGGAGGCTCGGCATCTCTTCGTACGGCTCCTGGGTGCCGGACGCGGGCTGCTCGCGGTCTGGGAGACGCTGGAGGAGACCGGCGCGGTCTCCCGGATCCTGCCCGAGTGGGAGCGGATCCGGCTCCTCCCGCACGCCTCGATCATCCACCGTTTCACCGTCGACCGGCACACCATCGAGACCTGCATCGAGGCGGTCGCGCTGCTGCCGCGCGTGGCCAGACCCGATGTGCTGCTGGTCGCGGCGCTGCTCCACGACATCGGCAAGGGGTCGCTGACCGAGCACAGCGTCGCGGGAGAGCCGATCGCCCGCCGGATCGCCTCCCGGATGGGCTTTCCGGAGGAGGAGGTCGACCTGATCTCGCAGCTGGTGCGCTGGCACCTGCTGCTCTCCACGACCGCGACCACCCGCGACCCGGACGACCCGGCGACCGTCGACCTGGTGGTGGACACGATGGGCGATGCCGAGGCGCTCGCCCTGCTCACCGCGCTCACCGAGGCCGATGCCCGGGCGACCAGCACCCAGGCATGGAGCACCTGGCGGGCCCGCCTCATCCTCGACCTCGCCCGCCGGGCCGCGCGGGTCCTCGACACCGGCGTCGCCGCGGGGGAGCGGCCGCAGGCCGCGGTGGAGATCCCCGAGAGCGTACGTTCGGGCTCGACCTCCTTCCGCGCCGAGCCGCTCGCCGACGGCGCCCGGGTGTGGGTGATCGCGCCCGACCGGCTCGGCCTGCTCGCCGACCTGGCCGCGACCTTCGCGGTCGCGCGGCTGCCGGTCAGAGCGTGTCGTGCCTGGCAGCAGGGCGGTTTCGGGGTCAGCGTGTGGGATCTCGACGACTCCTATGTGGACGCCGCGGTGCTGCGCACGCGCTTCGCCGCCATCACCGAGGGCCGCCTCGACCCGGCGACCCGGCTGGCCCCGAGCGCGGCCGCGCGGGGGAGCGAGCCCTCGGTCGTCGTACGTCCCGAGGCATCCAGCAAGGCCACCGTCCTCGAGGTGCGCACCGTCGACCGTCCCGGCGTCGTCTACACCGTCGCCGTCGCGCTGGCGCGGATGGAGATCGCGGTCCGCTCCGCCCACATCTCCACCCTCGGCCCGCAGGCCGTCGACGTCTTCTACCTCCAGGAGGCCTCGGCCGGAGCCCTCGCCGAGCACCGGGCGGCCGAGGCGGCCCACGCGGTCCGCGCGGCCCTCGAATGCTGACCGAGGTATCTCGGTCAGCATCCCGCACGCACCCGCCGGATATCACGCCACGTACAACAGTTCGTTAGGCTTGGCAGGACAACCACTCTGCTGAAGGACCGCCTTGTTCGCCACGCTCTCCGACCGGCTCGCCACGACGTTCAAGAACATTCGGGGCAAGGGCCGCCTCACCGATGCCGACATCGACGCCACCGCTCGCGAGATCCGCATCGCGCTGCTCGAGGCCGACGTCGCGCTGCCGGTGGTGCGCGAGTTCGTCGCCCGGGTCAAGGAGCGGGCCCGCGGCGAGGAGGTCAGCCAGGCGCTGAACCCCGCCCAGCAGATCGTCAAGATCGTCAACGACGAGCTGGTCACGATCCTGGGCGGCGAGACCCGCCGGCTCCGCTACGCCAAGACCGGCCCGACCGTCATCATGCTCGCGGGTCTGCAGGGTGCCGGTAAGACCACCCTGGCCGCGAAGCTCGCGCTGTGGCTGAAGGAGCAGGGCAAGGCGCCGCTGCTGGTGGCCGCCGACCTGCAGCGGCCCAACGCGGTCAACCAGCTCCAGGTCAACGGTGAGCGCGTCGGCGTCCCGGTCTACGCGCCCCAGCCCGGAAACGGTGTCGGCAACCCGGTCGACGTGGCCCGCGACGCCGTCGAGGAGGCCAAGCGCAAGCTCCACGACGTGGTCATCGTCGACACCGCCGGCCGCCTCGGCATCGACGAGGAGCTGATGAAGCAGGCCGCCGACATCAAGGCGGCGGTCAACCCCGACGAGGTCCTCTTCGTCGTCGACGCGATGATCGGTCAGGACGCGGTCAACACCGCGCAGGCCTTCCTCGACGGCGTCGGCTACGACGGCGTGGTCCTCACCAAGCTCGACGGTGACGCCCGCGGTGGTGCGGCGCTCTCCATCGTCCAGATCACCGGCAAGCCGGTCATGTTCGCCTCCAACGGCGAGAAGATGACCGACTTCGACCTGTTCCACCCCGACCGGATGGCCGGCCGCATCCTCGACATGGGCGACATGCTCACCCTGATCGAGCAGGCCGAGAAGACCTTCGACCAGGGGCAGGCCGAGAAGGACGCGGCCAAGATCGCGACCGGCGAGTTCACGCTCGAGGACTTCCTCAAGCAGATGCAGCAGCTGCGCAAGCTCGGCTCGATGTCGAAGCTGATGGGCATGCTGCCGGGCATGGGCCAGTTCCGTGAGCAGCTCGACAACTTCGACGAGCGCGAGATCGACCGGATCCAGGCGATCATCCAGTCGATGACCCCGGCCGAGCGCGCCAACCCGAAGATCCTCGACGGCTCCCGCCGCGCCCGCATCGCGAAGGGATCGGGCCGCCAGGTCTCCGACGTCAACCAGCTCATCCAGCGCTTCACCGAGGCGTCGAAGATGATGAAGCAGCTCGCCTCCGGCGGCGGCATGCCCGGGATGCCCGGCGCGCCCGGTGCCGGCTTCGGCAAGCGCGCTGGGGCCAAGCAGGTGGCCCAGAAGAAGAAGGGCAAGGGCGCGCGCAAGTCCGGCAACCCCGCCAAGGCCGCCCAGCAGGCGAAGGCGGAGGCCGAGAAGAAGCCGGCCGCAGCCAACCCGTTCGGCACGCCGGGTGGCGAGGAGATCGACTACGAGAAGGCCGCCGCCGAGCTCAACCTGCCCTCGGACTTCTCCAAGTTCCTCAAGTAAGCGGCCCCTCCAGGTGAGCACGGTGCTCGTCGTCGACGGCGCCAACGTCGTCGGCGCCCGCCCGGACGGCTGGTGGAAGGACCGCGCCGGCGCGGCGCGCCGGCTGCACGAGGCGCTGCTCGTCGCCGATCTCCCGCAGGACCGGATCGTCCTGGTCCTGGAGGGACAGGCCAAGGGCGGCGTACGTCCGGGCAGGGACGCCCACGTGCATACGGTCCATGCGCCCAAGGACGGCGACGCCGCGATCGTCGGTGTCGTCCGGGAGGCGCTGGAGAAGGGTGACCGGGTGACGCTGGTGACCGCCGACCGGCTGCTGCAGGCTCGTTGTGGCGGTGCCACGGCCCTGGGACCGTCCTGGTTGCTTGACCAGATCTGAGGAAATTCACGGGGTTACGCGTGCGTAGCCATTGACCGCTGTTGTGATCGCCGTCACGCTGGGAGCGCTCTCACGAGCCGCGGCACCCCAACGCCGAGGTGCCGACAGATCACTCTCAGGAGGCCTGTCCCGTGCGATCACACAGACAGCGCGGCGCGATCGGCGGAGCCTCGGCTCTCGCCGGCCTGCTCTGCGCCACGCTCCTCGTAGCCCCAGCGTCCACCGCAGCGTCACCCACCGTGTCCACCGATGCGCTCACGCGCTCGGACCACGCGCTGCCCTACAAGAACCCACGCCTCGCCACCAAGACCCGAGTCGCCGACCTGCTCGCCCGGATGACGCTGGCCGAGAAGGTCGGTCAGATGGCCCAGGCCGAGCGAGCCGACGTCGCCGCGAACCCCGGCCAGATCGCCGAGCTCGGGCTCGGCAGCGTACTCTCCGGCGGCGGCTCGACCCCCGCCGAGAACACCCCGGAGGCCTGGGCCGACACGGTCGACGCCTTCCAGGAGCAGGCGCTCTCGACGCGGCTGGGGATCCCGCTCCTCTACGGCGTTGATGCGGTCCACGGTCACGGCAACCTCAACGGCGCGACCGTGTTCCCGCACAACATCGGCCTCGGCGCGACCCGTGACCCGAAGCTCGCCGAGCGGATCGGGCACATCACCGCGGAGGAGACTCGCGCCTCCGGGCCGCAGTGGAACTTCGCCCCGTGCATCTGCGTCGCCCGCGACGACCGGTGGGGGAGGACGTACGAGTCCTTCGGGGAGAACCCGAAGCTCGCCGCCCAGATGGCGCAGATGATCGAGGGGCTCCAGGGCGACAAGGGTGAGCTCGACGACCCCGACCGCGTCCTGGCCACCGCCAAGCACTTCGCCGGCGACGGCTTCACGACCTTCGGCACCGGCGAGGGCGACTACACCATCGACCAGGGCATCACCCAGGCCTCGCGCGCCGAGTTCGAGAAGCTGGCGCTCTCGCCGTACGTCACCGCCATCAAGAAGCACGACGTCGGCTCGGTGATGCCGTCCTTCTCCAGCGTCGACTGGACCGAGGACGGTCTCGGCAACCCGCTCAAGATGCACGCCCACGAGGAGCTCGTCACCGGCTGGCTCAAGGAGAAGCAGGGCTTCGACGGCCTGGTGATCTCCGACTGGCGGGCGATCCACCAGATCCCGGGGACGTACACCGAGCAGGTCGCCATCTCCGTCAACGCCGGCGTCGACATGTTCATGGAGCCGTTCTCCGGTGACACCGTCGGCTACCCGCAGTTCATCGAGACGCTGACCGCCGCGGTCGAGGACGGCGCCGTCCCGATGGCCCGCATCGACGACGCGGTCTCCCGGATCCTGACCGCCAAGTTCGACCTCGGCCTCTTCGAGAAGCCGTTCACCGACCGGCGCAACATCGACGAGATCGGCAGCGCCGCCCACCGTCGCGTGGCGCGCGAGGCGGTCGCGAAGTCGCAGGTCCTGCTCCGGAACAGGCACGCGCTCCCGCTCTCGGGCGGCGACGACGTCTACGTCGCGGGCAGCAAGGCCGACAGCATCGGCGACCAGGCCGGCGGCTGGACGATCACCTGGCAGGGCAACTCGACCCACCAGATCCCCGGCGACACGATCCTCGACGGCATCGAGTCCGCGGCCCGCGGCGAGGTGACCCACTCGCCCGACGCCTCCGCGCCGGTCCCGGCCGGGGCGCACGGTGTCGTGGTCGTCGGCGAGCACCCGTACGCCGAGGGCTTCGGTGACATCGGCGGGCCCCGCTGGGGCTACGACCCGGGCGAGGGCGGCGTGCAGCGGCCCGCGCTGACGATGCACCTCAGCGACGCCGACACCGCGGCGATCGAGACGGTCTGCGCGGCCGCCGCGACCTGCACGGTGCTCGTCGTCTCCGGGCGACCGATGATCATCCCGCCGGAGCTGCTCGGGCAGATCGACGCCCTGGTCGCCTCCTGGCTCCCGGGCAGCGAGGGCAAGGGCGTCGCCGACGTGCTCTTCGGCAAGCGTCCGTTCACCGGGAAGCTCCCGGTGACGTGGCCCCGCTCGATCGACCAGGAGCCGATCAACATCGGGGATTCCGACTATGACCCGCTGTTTGCCTACGGACACGGCCTGAAGACTCGCCGATAGCGAAAAGGCCCGGTCCGAGTTCTGCGAATCCTCGATTCGCGACGCTTGGATCGGGCCATTTCGGTGCATGATTCGTGCATGCAGACGCTACGCGTAGACGTATCGGGACGTGCGCTCAGCTTCCCGCCCGACAAGATCGTCCGAATAGGGCGTTCGATTGATGCCGACGTGGTGCTCTCGTCCTCCTCGGTCTCCCGCGCTCACGCGGAGCTGCGCCCGGACCCGTCCGGGTGGAAGCTGGTCGACGTCGGCTCCGCCGGAGGGACGTACGTCTCCGGCAGCCGCGTCACGGAGGTGCCGTTGACCGGGGCGACCGAGATCCAGCTCGGCCCGGCGGGACCGGGCTCGACGATCACCGTCACCCTCGACGACGCGCCGGTCGCGGCGGGTGCACCGCGTGCCCAGGCGCCGGCGCCGCCGCCTCCGCCGGCGATGGCGGGCGCCACGGCGGCCCCGCCCTCCGGGGCGGCACCGGCGGCTCCGCCGCCGCCCGCCAATTTTCCGCCCCCGCCCCCGGCTCAGTCGGCGGACGACGGGATCTCGGAGATGACGATCGCGCCCGGGATGGCGCGGCCGGCCGCTCCCGGACAGCCGCCGACCGCGCCGACCGGACCCGACCTGCTGCTGGTCGCCGAGGGCAAGGAGCACCGCTTCCGCCACCCGGTCACGGTGACGATCGGCCGCGCGGCCGACAACTCGGTCGTGCTGGAGGACCAGGGCGTCTCGCGCCAGCACGCCCGGCTGGTGGCCACCCCCGGCGGCTGGACCTTCGAGAACGGCTCCCAGACGGGGTCGTTCCTCAAGGGGAAGCCGCTGGTCAGGGAGGAGATCGACGAGGAGACCGAGATCCGCCTCGGCCACCCGGTCGCGGGCGAGATCCTCAAGGTCATCCCGATCTACGCCGCCGAGGTCGAGGTCGCCCGGGCCGCGGCCAAGCGCCGCAACAAGCTGCTGCTGTGGGGCGGGATCGGCGCCGCGGCCGCGGTCGTGGTCATCGGACTGGTGGTCGCGATGTTCGTCGTGCCCGGCGGCGAGTCGGCCGCCCAGGACACCGGCCTGACCAAGGACGAGCTCAACAGCGCGCAGCGGGCCGCCGTCTGGATCACCTACGCGCCGACCGAGGACACCATCGCGATGGGATCCGGGTCGATCGTCACCGAGGACGGCAAGATCCTCACCAACGCCCACGTCGCCGACCCGGCGAAGATCCCGGAGTACGCCGCCAAGGGCGAGGTCTCGCCCGAGGTCGTCAACATCCACCTCACGGACCCGGCCGAGGGCTACAAGGTCGGCGAGCCCGACTACATCGCCAAGGTCATCGAGTCCGACGGCGAGGTCGACAGCGCGGTCGTGCAGATCATCGCCGACGGCGAGGGCAACCCGGTGAACCCGTCCTCGCTGGACCTGCCGACGATCTCGCTCGGCGACTCCAACGCGGTCGACCGCGGTGACTTCATCGCCACGATCGGCTTCCCGATGCTGCCGAAGGAGAGCTTCGCCGACAAGGAGGGTGTGCTCTTCCAGCCGCCGACCGTCGCGGAGGGCAACGTGGCGACGATCCTCTCCTTCGAGGGCGAGGAGCGGGCCGTCTTCGACGTCACCGCTCGGATCTCCAGCGGCAACTCCGGGGGCGCCGCGGTCAACGACGACGGTGAGCTCGTCGGCGTACCGACCTCCATCGGGTGGGACGAGAGCAACGTCGTCACCGGCCAGGTCATCCCGCTCGCCCAGCACTTCCCGATCCTCGAGGCCGCCGGCGTGAAGGTGCCGGGCAACTAGGTAACCTGCGTCACATGACTGCTCTGCGCTTCTCCGGCCCGGTCCTTCCCGATGGAGAGGTGCGGGACCTCTACGTCCTCGACGGCCGCATCACCTACGAGCGGCCGTCGGGGGCGGAGACCGGCGCATCGGGCTGGATCGTCCCGGGTCTCGTCGACGCCCACTGCCACATCGGGCTCGGTCCCGACGGCGCCGTAGACCAGGAGACCGCCGAGGCGCAGGCGATCGCCGACCGCGACGCCGGCGCGCTGCTCCTGCGCGACGCCGGCTCCGCCGCCGACACCCGCTGGGTGCAGACCCGCGACGACCTGCCCCGGCTGATCCGCGCCGGCCGCCACATCGGACGTACGAAGCGCTACATGCGCAACTACGCCGACGAGGTCGAGCCCGACGGTCTGGCCGAGGCCGTCGAGCGGCAGGCCCGCTCCGGTGACGGCTGGGTCAAGCTCGTCGGCGACTGGATCGACCGTGCCGAGGGAGACCTGAAGCCGTCCTTCCCGGCGGAGTCGTTCGCCGAGGCGATCAAGGTGGCCCACGACAACGACGCGCGGGTCACGGCGCACTGCTTCGGCCACGAGGTCCTGCCCGGCCTGATCGAGGGCGGGATCGACTGCATCGAGCACGGCACCGGATTGACCCCGGACCTCGTCGAGGCCATGGCCGAGCAGGGCACCGCGCTGGTCCCCACCGTCGCCCAGCTGGAGATCTTCCCCGACCTGGCCGCCGCCGCGGCACCCAAGTTCCCGACGTACGCCGCCACCATGGAGGACCTCTACGCGCGCCGTCGCGAGACGATCATGAGCGCCTACGAGGCAGGGGTCGCCCTCTACGCGGGCTCCGACGGTGCGGGAGACCAGCTGCACGGCGTACTCCCGACCGAGGTGCTCGCCATGCACCGGCTCGGCCTGCCAGCCGACGTCGTCCTCGGCGCCGCCTCCTGGCGCGCCCGGGAGTGGCTCGGCCACAACCCCGGGCTCGCCGAGGGCGATCCCGCCGACTTCGTCGTCTACGACACCAACCCCCTCGACGACCTCACCGTCCTCGGCCGTCCGACCGCCGTCGTGCTCCGGGGAGTCGTCTACTAGACAGAGCGGGCGGGGTCGAACAGCCGTCGATCGCGTCCGGCGCGGACCCAGTCGATGAGCATCGCGGTGGACAGGACGAACCCGGCGAAGGTCAGCGCCACGCCGCAGAGCATGCCGAGCCCGTTGTCCAGCGCGAGTTGCGGGCCGTAGCTGCCCTGCGCCGGCGTGATACGAGCCGGGCGGTCCTCGCTCACCGGCGATGTGCAGGTGACCCGGAGGCGCCCGGAGCCGGCGTCGAAATGGAAGCCGATGTATTCGCCTGTCTCCTCGGACCATCCCGCTGTGCCCGGCTTCGGGGGTAGTTGGATCAAGCCTCGCGAGGAGTCGACGATCGTGCATGACGCGTTCCAGGAGCGGAACGGCGGTTCGTTCTCAGGGTCGTCCCTGCTGGGGAGGGTGAGGAGCGCGCCCATACCCGGCTCGATCAGGACGTCGTGCGGTGCGCCGTCGATCGGGATGTTCGCCCGGATGGGATCCGCCGTCACGAACGGAAGGAACAAGGTCATGAAGAGTGCGAGCCCACCGGCCAAGACCGCGACGCCGATGACGCCGGCCAACGCCTTGCCCCGATGGAACACCTCGGGGGTCCCCTGAGGTGAGGACGGACGCGGGTAGGGGGTGAGGGCATCCCGCTGAGACATGCGGCAGAGTATCCAGGTGGGACGGCGTCGTGGACGTGCTTTTCGACCACTGAGGCGCCCACCGCGTGAGGAGACGTGCGCTGCGTACGGGAATTTCTTCCCGACCTGCAGGTCTGGCAAACTGGGGAGCGTGTCCTGTGCGCAGGGACCCTCTCACCCGGCGCTCAGTGCCCGCCGAAGTTGCCTGACGGGTGTCCCCACACCGACACGGGCCTCTTCACCCATATTCGATTCCAAAGGAATACCACCAACAGTGGCTGTCAAGATCCGCTTGAAGCGCCTGGGCAAGATCCGGGTTCCGCAGTACCGCATCGTCATCGTCGACTCGCGCAAGAAGCGCGACGGCGCTGTCATCGAGGAGATCGGTCTCTACCGTCCCAAGGAGGAGCCGAGCTTCATCCAGGTCGACTCCGAGCGCGCCCAGTACTGGCTCGGCGTCGGCGCCCAGCCGACCCCGGCTCTCGAGGCGATCCTCAAGGTGACCGGCGACTGGCAGAAGTTCAAGGGCCTCCCGGGCGCCGAGGGCACCCTCCGTGTCGCCCCGCCGAAGCCCGACAAGCTCGAGCTCTTCAACAAGGCCCTCGCCGAGGCTCACGCCTCCGCCGGCGCCGAGGCCGTGACGAAGAAGTCCGCCAAGAAGGCTGAGGAGCCCAAGGCCGAGGAGCCCAAGGCTGAGGAGCCGAAGGCCGAGGAGCCCAAGGCCGAGGAGACCCCGGCCGCCGAGGCCGAGGCCTGAGCAGCATGCTCGCCGAAGCTCTCGAGCACCTCGTCCGAGGAGTCGTCGACAACCCGGACGAGGTGAGCGTGCGCGACAAGCAGCTTCGTCGCGGCTCCGTCCTCGAGGTCCGGGTCCACCCCGACGACCTCGGCAAGGTGATCGGCCGCGGCGGCCGCACCGCCACCGCGTTCCGTACGGTCATCTCAGCGCTGGCCGGCAAGGGCGGCGCGCGGATCGACTTCGTCGATGTCGACGGCGGTCGCTGAGCACCGGCTGCACCAACTCACGACAGGCGCCATCCCCGTTGCGGGGGTGGCGCCTGTTGCTCATTTCGGAAGCCGGGCGCCGTGTAACACGTCGTTCGTAGTACTGCTCGCCCTATTGGAACGACCGTATAGTGCTACGAACAACGTGTTACAGCGAGCCGGCGGACCCACGTTGAGGAGTTCGGCCCGACGTACGCCACCCTCTAGGCTCACCTCGTGGAGTTGATCGAGGTGCTGGTCGGACGGATCGGCAAGCCGCATGGCATCCGGGGGTTCGTGACCGTCGAGGTGCGCACCGACGAGCCCGACCGGCGGTTCGCCGAGGGCACGGTGCTGCGGGCGCAGCCGCCGAAGGGATCGGCGTACGCCGCCAAGCAGCTGACCGTGGAGGGCGCCCGTTGGCACGGGCAGGTGCTCCAGGTCGCCTTCGAGGAGATCACCGACCGCAACGAGGCCGAGGCCGCTCGCGGGACGCTGCTCTTCGCCGACGTCCCGGCCGAGGAGACTCCCGAGGATCCCGACGAGTACTACGACCATCAGCTCGTCGGCCTGACCGCCTTCGACGAGGAAGGCCGCGAGCTGGGCACGGTGAAGGCGCTGGTCCACGGGGGAGCCCAGGACCTGCTGACGATCCGCACCCCGGACCGGCGCGACGCGCTGGTGCCGTTCGTGAAGGCGCTGGTGCCGGTCGTCGACCTCGCCGAGAAGAAGGTCGTCATCGCCGACCGCCCCGGCCTGGTCACGCCCTTCGCCGAGGACGAGGACGACGCCAGGTGAGGCTCGACTACCTCACCATCTTCCCCGACTACCTCGCGCCGCTCCGGCTGAGCCTGCCGGGCAAGGCGATCGAGTCGGGGCTGCTGGAGATGCACGTCCACGACGTACGCGACTGGACCCACGACCGCCACCGCACCGTCGACGACACGCCTTATGGCGGTGGCGCCGGGATGGTGATGAAGCCGGAGCCGTTCGGCGAGGCCTTCGATGAGCTGGCGATCGACGGTGCGACCGTGATCGTGACGACGCCGAGCGGTGAGCCGTTCACCCAGGCTCTGGCTCGCGACCTGTCGACCCGGGAAAGGCTGGTCTTCCTGCTCGGCCGCTACGAGGGCATCGACCAGCGCGTGCTCGACCACGCGGCCACCCGCGCCGAGGTCCGCGAGATCTCCCTGGGCGACTACGTGCTCAACGGGGGAGAGGTCGCTGCCATGGCGATCACCGAGGCCGTCGTACGCCTGCTCCCCGGGTTCATGGGCAACGCCGAGTCGCTGGTGGAGGAGTCCCACGAGGACGGCCTGCTGGAGTACCCGGTCTACACCAAGCCCGCCTCGTGGCGTGACCTCGAGGTCCCGAAGGTGCTGCTCAGCGGCGACCACAAGCGCATCGCGCAGTGGCGCCACGACCAGGCGGTCGCCCGGACCGCCGCACGCCGCCCCGACCTGCTCCACGCCTCCCAGGCAGCCACGGAGTGGGAGATCGTGCCCGCCGTACGCGCCGACGTCCCCGAGCTGCACACGCTGCAGCTCGCCTGCTGGGTGCAGGAGATGCACGACAACCCCGGCGTCGAGATCCCGCCGCTGCACGATTCGCTCGAGGACACCGCGCGTGCGTTGGAGACGCACGACGTCTACGTGGTCCGCTCAGCGGGGCGGCTGGTCGGCTCGGTCCGTGCCCGCCTCGAGGGCGACGTGTGGGAGATCGGACGGCTGATGACCGCCCCGGACCTCCAGGGGCGAGGTCTCGGGCGTCAACTGCTGGACCACATCCAGGCCATGGCCCCGGTGACCGCCACGACGTACTCCCTCTTCACCGGAGCGAAGAGCGAGCGGAACCAGAGGATCTACAAGAAGGCGGGCTTCCGGCTGCGCCGCGACCTCGACGCGCCGCCAGGAGCTGTGATCCTCACCAAACCCAGGCGAGCAAGTAGATAACAAGTCACATACATCAGTGGCCTGTTACGTGTCTGTAACATAAAGAGTTTGTTACCGAAACGAGGGCTCGACAGGATCCGGCGAAACGTGTGCTCGGCTCACGCGATCCGAACCCCGACCCTATGAGGTACGAATGACTACCGATCTTGCATGGCAGCTGCTGTGTACGGCACTCGTGCTCTTCATGACTCCTGGTCTTGCCTTCTTCTACGGCGGCCTCGTGAAGTCGAAGAGTGTCGTGTCGATGATGATGTTGAGCTTCGGCTCTCTCGGCCTGATCACCCTGCTGTGGGTGCTCTACGGCTTCAGCGGCATCGGAACCATCTCCGAGTCCGGCATCACGAACTTCTTCGGCAACCCGTTCCAGGACTTCGGTCTGACCAGCGCCTTCAGCGACCTGGTCACCGAGTTCGACGACGGTACGCCGGTCGAGGAGTCGACCAACTTCTTCGGCGGCCTCGCCTTCGGCGGCTCGTTCGCCATCATCACGGTGGCGCTGATCTCGGGTTCGATCGCCGACCGGGCGAAGTTCTGGCCGTGGCTGCTCTTCGCGGGCATCTGGGCGACCGTCGTCTACTTCCCGGGCCAGGCCTGGGTGTGGGCCCTCAACGCCGACGGTGACTACATCGGCTGGATCGGCAAGTGGGGCGCTCTCGACTGGGCCGGTGGCACGATCGTCCACCAGGCCGCCGGTGCCGCCGCGCTCGCGCTGGCGCTCGTCCTCGGTCAGCGCAAGGTCGGCTTCTCCAAGGAGGAGACGGCTGCTCACAACGTACCGCTGGTCCTGATCGGCACCGCGATCCTCTGGTTCGGCTGGTTCGGCTTCAACACCGGCGTCCCGGGCACCACCCAGGGCCAGACCACCCTGATCTTCCTCAACACCCTGATCGCCCCGGCCGCGGGTCTGATCGGCTGGATCATCGTGGAGAAGTTCAAGGACGGTAAGTCCACCGCCGTCGGCGCCGCCTCCGGTGTCGTCGCCGGTCTGGTCGCGATCACCCCGGCGTGTGCCCACATCGCGCCGATCTGGGCGATCCTCCTCGGCCTCCTCGTCGGCGTGGTCTGCTGCCTCGCCGTCGAGCTGAAGTGGAAGCTCGGCTTCGACGACACCCTCGACGTCGTCGGCATCCACCTGGTCGCCGGTTTCATCGGCTGCGCCTACCTCGGGTTCTTCGCCCAGGTCGGCGGTACCGGCCTCTTCTTCGGCGGCGGCATCGACCAGCTCGTGAAGCAGGTCGGCTCCTCGGTCGCCGTGATCGCCTTCGCGTTCATCGTCGCCTACGTGGTCGGCCTGGCGATCGAGAAGACGATCGGCTTCCGCGCCAAGGAGGAGGACGAGGTCGCCGGTATCGACCTCGCCATCCACGAGCCCGGTTACCAAGAGGTCGGCTGACCTCTTCAGGTTCCACGAGGCCCGTCCCGGTTCGCCGGGGCGGGCCTCGCGGCCTACCGGCCGGATGAACAGCCTCAGCGCGGTCCGTACGGAAGCTGCCTGGCCTGGTGCTGGATGCGGGCGCTGAGGTCCTCGACCTCGGCCAGGACCGCCGGTGCGACCCACACGGGGGAGCGACGGGTGCGCTTGGCGCGGGTGAGGATCCCGGCCTGCTCCAGACCGTCGATCGTCTCGGTGGGGTCCTCGATCCCGAGGTTCTTGGTGACCAGCTCGGCGTTGAGGATGGGCTCCTCGGTGAGCAGGTCGAGAAGGCGGTACGCAGCAGACCCGGGCCGTGGGCCACCGGCTGCTTCGCCCCAGCCGCGCCGGATGCTCTCCAGCGTCTCTGCCGTCTTCCACGACTCGGTCGTCGCGATGGTCGTCGAGGCGGCGAGCATGGCGATGATCGTGGACGCGGTGCCGGCCCGGTAGTCGTTGAGGGCGGCGAAGTAGCGGTCGCGGTGGGCGACGAGCGCCGAGGCGATCGGGACGGCCAGGTGGCGCGAGGCGCGGCGTCGGCGGAGCACGGCGTGGATGAGGGCACGCCCGATCCGGCCGTTGCCGTCGATGAAGGGGTGGATCGACTCGAACTGGGCGTGCACGATCGCGGCCTGCGCGATGGGGGAGAGGTCGTCGCGGTTGGCGAACGCGACCAGGTCCTCGATGTAGTCGATGACCGTCTCCGGTGGCGGTGGTACGTGGAGGGTGTCGCGGGGCGCGTAGTCGGAGCCGCCGACCCAGTTCTGCACGACGCGGAACCTGCCGGCGTTGGCCGCCTCGTCGGGATGGCGTGCGAACAGGTCCCGGTGGGCGCGCAGGATCGCGTCGGAGGTGAGCTTGCGGGTCGTGTCGGCCTCGCTGATCAGCCGCTGCATCGCCTGGGTCGCGGATGCCATCGAGGTCGCCGAGGAGTTGGCGCCGATGCCGAGCAGGGCCCGGCCGTAGTCGGCCAGGCTGGCCTCGACGTGCTCGATCTTGGAGGAGTCGATCGCCTCGGTGCGCAGCTGCAGGTGGTTGAGCCCGTCCATCGTCCGGCCGTGGACCAGGTCGAGATGGCGGAGCGCGCCCGCGCTGGCGGTCGTCATCGCCGCCACCGGCCGCTCCAGCGCCAGGTCGAGGTCGGCGATGTGCGGCGGCAGCGCCACCGTGACCTCATGCAGCAGCCGGTCCACGCGCGGGCCGCGCGGGATCCGCTGCTTGTAGGGGAGCGTCACGTAGGTGTGCGGTGGCCAGTCGGTGTCGGTCACGGTGGCATCCTTGCATGCGGCACCAGTGCGCCGCGTACGTCTCCGCGCTCCGCTCGGTCGTCGCGATTCCCGGCGGTCCACGGCGCTGTGGCAGACTTGTGGGCCGGTCCAGTCGGCCGAAGCACGCTCCGAAGATGACACCCGGAGGTGTCGCGACGGGCTCCTGCCACAGGGGGAACCGTACGCCGCCGGCCAGCGTGGCTGGACCACCGCCAAAGATCGCCCTGACCAGGGCATGGATGACCGCGATCGGCCTGTGGCGAGCGTGAGGAGAAATGATGAGCAACGTACTCGCTGAGGTCGGCAACGCCTCCAAGCGCGACGACCTGCCGGAGTTCCGCGCCGGTGACACCGTCAAGGTTCACGTCAAGGTCGTCGAGGGCAACCGGTCCCGCGTCCAGGTCTTCCAGGGTGTCGTGATCCGCGTCCACGGTTCCGGCATCGGCCGCACCTTCACCGTCCGCAAGGTCTCCTTCGGCGTGGGTGTCGAGCGCACCTTCCCGCTGCACTCCCCGATCTTCGAGCAGATCGAGGTCGTCACCCGCGGTGACGTCCGTCGCGCGAAGCTCTACTACCTGCGCAACCTGCGCGGCAAGAAGGCGAAGATCAAGGAGCGCCGCGAGGCGTGAGCCGGCTGGGGCTCGATCGGCGGAGCGCAGCGACGCCCGATCTGCCCCAGACCGAGGCATGAGCCTCGGAGGTCTGAGGGTTTCCTGAGCATTGCGAGTCGATGAGGCTCGTTGTGGAGGGAGTCTCTAGACTCACCGCGTGACTTCGAACGACCGCGATCCTTCCGTCGGCGTCGGGCCCCAGGCCCGCTGGGACGGGCCCGAGATGGGGGGATCGCGGTCGTTCTCGTCTTCTCCTCAGGCCCCGCGCTGGGCCTCTGAGCAGCCGGGCCCGGCCAACGGCCCGCGCCGCGAGGAGGAGCACAAGCCCCGCCTGTCGGCCTGGCAGGAGGGCATCGTCCTGGTCGTGCTGGCCATCCTGGTCGCGATCGTCGTGAAGGCCCTGTTCGTGCAGGCCTTCTACATCCCCTCGGAGTCCATGGAGCCTGGGCTCCAGGGCGGACCGTCGGTGGCGACCGACGACCGGGTGCTGGTGGAGAAGCCGTCCTACTGGCTGTCGGGCACGCCGCAGCGCGGTGATGTCGTGGTCTTCTCCGACCCCGGCTCCTGGCTCGGTGTCGACGAGTCGGCCGGCCCCAGCAATCTCTTCGGCAAGGCGCTCGCGGTCATCGGTCTCTACCCCGAGGGCGGCCACCTGGTGAAGCGTGTCATCGGGGTGCCCGGAGACGTCATCGAGTGCTGCGACAAGCAGGGCCGGCTGATCGTCAACGGCGTCCCGATCGACGAGCCGTACGCCCGGCCCTCCGAGACCAAGTGCGGCCGCCCCAACAAGGAGGGCGAGTGCTTCGGGCCGATGCCCGGCAACCGCCACTGGGAGGCCGGTCCGGTGCCCGAGGGTTCGCTGTTCGTGATGGGTGACAACCGGGCCAACTCGGCCGACTCGACCGTCCACATGTGCACGGCCAACGAGACCGACTGCGCGCTGGTGCCCTGGGTGCCGGAGGACAACGTGGTCGGCAAGGTCGTAGCCTTGGGATGGCCGTTGGACCGGGCGAAGTGGATCCACCGGCCCGAGAGCTTCGAGGACGTGCCGTCACAGTGAGCAGTGCGCCAACCCTGCGCGTCGAGCGGTCGATGCTGCGCGACGGCGTCACCCATCTCGGTGCCGTCGACGAGGTGGGGCGCGGCGCGCTCTGCGGGCCGGTCTCGATCGGGATCGTGGTGATCTCGGCGGCGACCCGCACGGCACCCCAGGGCGTACGCGACTCCAAGCTGCTCACTCCAGAGGCTCGCGAGATGCTCGCGCCGAAGGTGCGCCGCTGGGCCGTCGACTCGGCTGTCGGGCACGCGCTGGCCTCCGAGATCGACGAGGTCGGGATCATGGCCGCGATGCGGCTGGCCGGTCAGCGAGCGTTGAGTGCCCTGGACGTACGTCCGGACGCGCTGCTGCTCGACGGCAACCACAACTACCTGACCCCGCCCGTGCAGGAGGGCCTCTTCGGAGAGGTCTCCCAGATGGTGGAGGAGGTCGAGGTGCCGCCGGTGACGACGATGATCAAGGCCGACATGAAGTGCGCCGCCGTCGCCGCCGCCTCGATCCTGGCGAAGACCTCGCGCGACGCGCTGATGGTCGCGCTCCACGACGAGTACCCCGACTACGCCTGGGCCGACAACAAGGGCTACTCCGCGCCCGCTCACATCGCCGCTCTGGAGCGCCTCGGGCCCTCGGCATATCACCGCCGCTCGTGGAGTCTTCCCGGCGCTTCGCCTGTGTTGGCTCTAGAGTCTTAGATCATGAGCGCGGAGGATCTCGAGAAGTACGAGACCGAGATGGAGCTGACCCTCTACCGCGAGTATCGCGATGTGGTCGGCATCTTCAAGTACGTCGTCGAGACCGACCGCCGCTTCTACCTGTGCAACCAGGTCGACGTGCGAGCGCGTACGGACTCGGGAGACGTCTACTTCGAGGTCTCGATGAACGACGTCTGGGTGTGGGACATGTACCGGCCGGCCCGGTTCGCGAAGGCGGTCAAGGTGCTGACCTTCAAGGACGTCAACGTGGAGACGCTCAACCCGACCGACATCGATCAGCCGCTGGACTGACGTCCGGCTGATCTCGGGCCAGTTACCGTCCACAGGGCGATCTCGATCCGGGGTTATCCCCAGGCGCCCCGGAACCAGCCCGGATTGTCGGTGCTCGCGATGAGTCTGGACCTCGAAGCCGAAGGGCAGGAGGTCCATGATGAGTTCAACGGCGCCGGCGCGGATCGCGCTGGGAAACTACGGCGAATCGGTCGCCGAGAGGCATCTGGTCGAAGCGGGCATGACCGTGCTCGACCGAAACTGGCGATGTGCCGATGGGGAGATCGACCTGGTCCTGCGCGAGGGCGACACCCTCGTCGTCTGCGAGGTGAAGACCCGCAGCCATGACGGGTGCGGCACCCCGCACGAGGCGGTCGACAAGACCAAGCTCGACCGGCTGAAACGGTTGGCGATCGCCTGGCTGGAGCAGCACGACGTGCGAGCGCCGGGGATCCGGATCGATCTCGTCGCGGTGATGCACGCGCCTCGTGGGTCGGCGCTGGTCGAGCACGTCAGGGGCCTGTGATGGGATACGCGCGAGCTCATGGCGTCGCCCTTCGGGGCGCGGTCGGCCACTTGGTCGACGTGCAGGCCGATGTCTCGCCCGGCCTGGTGGGGGTGACGCTGGTCGGCCGTGCCGACAGCGTGCTGGCCGAAGGGCGCGACCGGGTCCGGATGGCGATCATCAACTCAGACCTCGAGTGGCCCGCGACCAAGCGGATCACGGTGCTGCTCTCGCCGGCCGACCTGCCGAAGGGCGGGTCACACTACGACCTCGCGATGGCCTTGGCGATCCTCGCGGCCGGTGGCGAGCTCGAGACGATCGGGCTGGAACGCACCGTCTTCATCGGAGAGCTGGCGCTCGACGGCGGGCTGCGGCCGACCTCCGGTGTGCTCCCGATGGTGCTCGCCGCCTCCCACGCCGGGATCGCTCGGGTGGTGGTGCCGGAGCCGCAGGTGGCCGAGGCGCGGATGGTGCCAGGGATGGAGGTCCTCGGGTTCCGGTCGCTGGGCCAGGTGGTCGCCGAGCTGCGCGGCGAGCCGGTGCCCGACGCGCCGCCGGTCGCGACCGGCACCGGAGGCAGCCTGCTCGGCTGGCGGGGTGACCGCAGGCTCGACGACATGGACATGTCCGACCTTCGCGGCATGCCCGAGACGCGCTACGCGGTCGAGGTCGCGGCGGCCGGTGGACACCACCTGCTGCTCAAGGGACCGAAGGGCTGCGGCAAGACCTCGATCGCCGAGCGGATCCCGACGATCCTGCCCGATCTCTCCCGTGAGGAGTCGCTGGAGGTGATGGCGGTGCAGTCGCTGGCCGGGGTGCTCGACGTCGACCGAGGTCTCCTGACCAGGCCGCCGTTCGCGGCTCCTCACCACGATGCCTCCAAACCCGGCATCGTCGGCGGCGGCACCGGCCGGGTCCGCCCGGGCCAGGTCTCGCTGTCCCACGCCGGCGTCCTCTTCCTCGACGAGTTCCCGTTGTTCAAGAGCGACGTGATCGAGTGCCTGCGCGAGCCGCTGGAGAGCGGTGACATCACGGTGTCGCGAGGCGAGGAGTCGGTGACGCTCCCGGCGCGCGCCCTGGTCGTGCTCGCCGCCAATCCGTGCCCGTGCGGCAACTTCGACGCCTCGATCACCAAGGACGGCTGCATCTGCAGGTCCAACGAGCGCCAGTCCTACGAGCGGAAGGTCTCCGGACCGATCACGGACCGTATCGACATCATCCGCACGCTGCGGCCGATGTCCGAGCAGAACCATGACCCGTGGGGCTCGGAGACCAGCGCCGACATCCGCGAACGGGTCACGGCGGCCAGACGCCGCCAACGTGAGCGCTACGCCGACTTCGGGTGGCGGTTGAACGGGCAGGCGAGCGGGATCGCGCTGCGCGACAACTGGCCGCTGCCGCCATCGGCCGAGGCGCTCATCGACTCACGCATCTTCTCCGGCGCTCTGACCCGTCGCGGCGCGGTGCGCGTGCATCGCCTCGCATGGACGGTGGCCGACCTCGCCGGCGTCGACTGGCCGGGCGTCACCGAGACCGAGACGGCGCTCGCGCTGCGCAACGGCGGCTCGCTCACGGTCTCGGCGTTCGAGGGGAGGTCGGCATGACCGCGGCGCCCGTCGCACCGACATTCACCGATCTCGAGCGCGAGCGCCTGGCCCGGATCGCGCTGACCCAGCTGATCGAGCCCGGCACCCCGCTGCTCGACACCTGCATGGTGGGATCGACCGCCACCGAGGTCTACCGACGCTTCGCCGAGGAGGACCCCGACCTCGGCGACGACGGCCTCGAAGCCAGGCTGCGGCTGGCCCAGATCCACCCCGACCGCGACCTGGAGCGGGCGGCCAACGCCGGGTTCCGCTACGTCATCCCCGGCGACGAGGAGTGGCCCACCCAGGTCGAGCGGCTCGCCGGTCAGGAGCCTCTTCAATACCGCACCGGCACCCCGCTCGGCCTGTGGGTGCGGGGGCCGCTCCTGCTCAGCGATCTCGACCGGTCGGTCGCGATCGTCGGGTCCCGGGACGCGACGGCCTACGGAGCCGACGCCGCGGCGCGGATCGCGGCGGACCTCGCGGTCAACGACTTCGTGACGGTCTCCGGGGCAGCGGTCGGCATCGACTCGGCCGCACACCGGGGCGCGCTCACCGGCCCACCGGGGAGCACCGTCGCCGTGCTCGCCGGTGGCGTCGACGTTCCTTACCCGCTGCGCAACCGGCGCTTGATCGACGCGATCGCCGAGAGTGGAGCGGTGATCTCGGAGATCGCGCCCGGGTTCCCCGTGACGCGCTATCGATTCCTCTCCCGCAACCGGATCATCGCCGCCCTTGCCCGGGGCACCGTGGTCGTCGAGGCGGCAGCGCGCAGCGGCTCCCTCAACACCTCCCACTGGGCCTACAGCATCAACACACCCGTGATGGCGGTGCCCGGTCAGGTGGGCGCGATGACCTCGGTCGGCACCCACGAGCTCGTGCGCAGCGGCAAAGGCGTCCTGGTGACCGACGGGCTCGACGTACGCGAGCTCGTCGGCGACATCGGCGAGGTCCTCCCCGAGGAACCCCGCGGCCCCGTACGCCGCCGCGACTCGCTCACCTCCGTCGAGAAGCAGGTCCTCGATGCGGTCCCGGTGAGCAGCCCCTCGCCGCAGCTCACCATCGCGAGGTCGGCATGCCTGCATCCGAAGACGGCCGGCACTGCGCTGTCGCGGCTCGAGGCGCTCGGTCTCGTCGAGCGGTTCCCCGACGGGTGGCAGCTGGCACCGGGCGCGGCTCGCACCTGAGGCCCGAGCAACCACCTATCCTGGCTCGGGTGAGCGCTGAACCCGAGCCGGACCCGGAAGGCGGGTCCGCTGAAGCGGAGCTCCCCGAGGTCTACGCCGCGCTGCTCGGGGACTACGAGCGACACCTCAGCGCCGAACGTGGGCTCTCCGACCACACCGTCCGGGCCTACCTGGGCGACATCCGCAGCCTGCTCGACCACGCCGGCCGCATGGGCCGCACCGAGCCCGAGGCGATCGACCTGCGCACGCTGCGCAGCTGGCTGGCCAAGCAGCAGACGACCGGCCACTCACGTACGACCCTTGCCCGGAGGGCCACCGCGGCCCGGGTCTTCTGCGGATGGCTGGTTCGGACCGGCCGGGCGCAGGTCGATGCCGGTGCCGCGCTCGGCTCGCCCAAGGCCCACCGAACCCTTCCGCCCGTACTACGCCCCGACGAGGTCGAGTCCCTCATCGCCGCCGCCATCACAGCGGCCGAGGACGGCACGCCCGTCGGGATGCGCGACATCGCCCTGCTGGAGATGCTCTATGCGACCGGCGCTCGTGTCGGCGAGCTCGTCGACCTCGACCTGGACGACGTCGACTATGAACGCCGCGTCATCCGGGTGCTCGGCAAGGGACGCAAGGAGCGGATGGTGCCCTTCGGCGGCCCCGCGGTGCGGGCGCTCGACCGGTGGGTCGTCCGTGGCCGCCCGCAGCTGGTCACCGAGTCCTCCGGTCCGGCTCTCTTTCTCGGGGCCCGCGGCGGCCGGCTCGACCAGCGAGCCGTACGCACCCTCGTCCACCGCCGCCTCGCCGACGTCCCCGGCGCCCCCGACCTCGGCCCCCACGGCCTGCGCCACAGCACCGCCACCCACCTCCTCGAGGGTGGCGCCGATCTACGCTCGGTCCAAGAGCTCCTCGGTCACGCCAGCCTGGCCACCACCCAGATCTACACCCACGTCAGCAGCGACCGGCTCCGCAAGGCCTACCGTCAGGCCCACCCCCGCGCCTGACCCGCCGAGACGTCACCCGCGTCAGCCGAGTGTGTAGTTGTGGCGGGCCGAGAAGTGAGTTGTGGGCGACGAAAGTCGAGTTTCGTCGCCCACAACTACTGTTTCGGCCCGCCACAACTGCGGATTCGGCCTACCGGACGGGGTCGCCGCGCCAGAGGGGGAGGAGCCGGACCGGCTGCGGTGCATCGACGAGCAGGAGCGGGTCGAGGTAGACGCCGTCCGCGTTGCGGATCCAGCCCCAGTGCAGGCAGGCTGCGGGGAAGCAGTGGGAGCCGGCGATGCCGAGTCGGCCCAACGGCGCTCCGGCCGCGACCGGATCGCCGACGGCCACGGTGGCCACGACGGGCTCATAGGTGGTCCGCGTGGCCCCGTGGTCGACGCTCACCACCGACTTGCCGGCGATCACTCCGACGAACGCGACCGTCCCGGCCATTGCGGCGCGGACGACCGCGCCCGGCGACCCGACCAGGTCGACGCCGCGATGCCCCGCACCCCACGGAGCATCTGGCGGGTCGAAACGGCGCACGACCTCCGGCTGCGGCGCCAGCGGCCATTCGCCTCGGGGGACCTCGTCGGCTTCTCCGACCGGGCTCGGACCCTCGTCGTGACCCACTGCCCCACCCAGCGAGGCGCCGGACGGTGCCACCTCGGCACGTGGCGTTCCGAGTGCTGGGCCTGCCGGGGCGATGAGGACGACGAGGAACAGGGCCGCGACGAGGGCGCGGGCCCGGTCGGAGAGGCGGTTCGAGGTCATGACGAGCAGACAACCCCGGATCGAGGACCCGCACAACGAGCGGCGTACGTCCTGTGGATAACCCCGTCCCGAGACACGCCTGTGGACACTGATCGGCCCGCGCCGGTGCCGGTTACGGAGGATTGGCCCGAGACACCGGTCGGCGGCTAGTCTTGGACCGGCAGCCCC
Organism: Nocardioides sp. NPDC127514; assembly: GCF_040302125.1. Classification (NCBI taxonomy): domain Bacteria; kingdom Bacillati; phylum Actinomycetota; class Actinomycetes; order Propionibacteriales; family Nocardioidaceae; genus Nocardioides; species Nocardioides sp. NPDC127514. The sequence goes on from NZ_JBEORF010000017.1 coordinate 121,647, forward strand.
CTGTGGGCTGACTTCGCACGCCAGCAGACCGCGACGGTGTCTCGCTCCGAGACGCCGGTCGCCCGCGGGCGCGGCCCTCAGTCCCGAGCGTAGTGCTCAGGTCGGACCGCGTGCAGGCGTCAGGGCCCATCAGCACTGATGGGCGCGAAACTGAAAACCGACCGGCTCGCGCCAACACCCGCCCGACCTCGAGAAACGCAAGGTCGAGCCACCAGCGGTGCACACGCGGGCCACCACCTAGGAGAAAAAACATCATGGCAGTCGTGACCATGCGCCAGCTCCTCGAGAGCGGCGTCCACTTCGGACACCAGACCCGTCGCTGGAACCCGAAGATGAAGCGGTTCATCCTCACCGACCGCAACGGCATCTACATCATCGACCTGCAGCAGTCGCTGGCCTACATCGACCGCAGCTACGCCTTCATCAAGGAGACCGTGGCCAAGGGCGGCACGATCATGTTCGTGGGCACCAAGAAGCAGGCCCAGGAGGCCATCGCCGAGCAGGCGACGCGCGTCGGGATGCCCTACGTCAACCAGCGCTGGCTGGGCGGCATGCTCACCAACTTCCAGACCGTGCACCAGCGGATCAACCGCCTCAAGGAGCTCGACGAGGTCAACTTCGACGACGTCGCCGGCTCCGGCCGCACGAAGAAGGAGCTCCTGCAGATGAAGCGGGAGCGCGACAAGCTCGAGAAGACCCTGGGCGGCATCCGCGAGATGGGTCGCACCCCGTCCGCCGTCTGGATCGTCGACACCAAGAAGGAGCACCTCGCCGTCGAGGAGGCTCGCAAGCTCAGGATCCCGATCGTCGGCATCCTGGACACCAACTGCGACCCCGACGAGGTCGACTTCCCGATCCCGGGCAACGACGACGCCATCCGCGCGGTCGGCCTGCTGACCCGCGTGGTCGCCGACGCTGTCGCCGAGGGCCTCATCGCCCGCTCCGGTGGCAAGAGCGAGGGCACCGAGGGCGCCACCGCCGAGGAGCCGCTGGCCGAGTGGGAGCGCGAGCTCCTGGCGACCCCGGCTGCCGAGGAGACGAAGGCCGAGGAGACCCCGGCCGCCGAGGCCCCCGCCGCCGAGGCTGCTGAGACCACCGAGGCTGCTGAGACCACCGAGGCTCCGGCCGAGGAGACCCCCGCCGAGACCCCCGAGGCCCCGGCCGAGGCCTGAGCCTCATCGTCCACCCAAAGCCACTTAACAAGTCAGAGGAAGACACGCATGGCTTACACCGCTGCCGACGTCAAGAAGCTCCGTGAGCTGACCCAGGCCGGCATGATGGACTGCAAGAAGGCGCTCGACGAGGCTGACGGCGACTTCGACAAGGCTGTCGAGATCCTTCGCGTCAAGGGCACGGCCAAGGCCGCCGCCCGCGCCGCGGAGCGCACCACCTCGGCCGGCCTCGTCGCCGCGTCCGGCAACGCTCTGGTCAGCCTCCTCTCGGAGACCGACTTCGTCGCCAAGAACGAGAGCTTCGTCGCTGCTGCCCAGCAGATCGCCGAGGCCGCCGACGCCAACAAGGTCAACGACCTCGAGGCCCTCAAGGCCATCTCGCTCGGCGACAAGACCGTCGGCGAGACCGTCGAGGAGCTCGCCCGCACCATCGGCGAGAAGATCGAGCTCGGCCAGGTCGCCTACTTCGAGGGTGAGACCACGGTCTACCTGCACAAGAAGGCCTCCGACCTGCCGCCGAGCCTCGGCGTCCTGGTCGCCTACGAGGGTGACGAGGCGGCCGCGAAGCAGGCCGCCCAGCAGGCTGCCGCGCTCAAGGCGCAGTACCTCACCTCCGACGAGGTGCCGGCCGACGTGGTCGACGCCGAGAAGGACGTCCTCACCAAGAAGACGCTCGAGGAGGGCAAGCCCGAGGCTGCCGTCGCCAAGATCGTCGAGGGTCGGATCAAGGCGTTCTTCAAGGAGATCGTCCTGCTCGACCAGGAGTCGGTCTTCGAGTCGAAGAAGTCCGTCAAGCAGGTCCTCGACGCCGCCAACACGCAGGTGAAGCAGTTCGCCCGCTTCGACGTCGGCGCCTGAACCGAGCCTGACTCCGCGCCAACGGCGCGCGATCAGTTAGGTTGAGCAGCAACGTACGACGAAAGGGGCCGGTCCGATGAACCGAATGGTGATCATCGGACCGGCCCTTTCGTACGCCACCCCTACATGCACCACCCCGCACGACGTCGCCCCAGGAAAGGCCACGGCATGACCCGCTACCAGCGCATCCTGATCAAGCTGTCCGGAGAGAACTTCGGCGGTGGCGAGGTCGGTGTCGACCCCATCGTGGTCGCCTCGATCGCCAAGGAGATCTCCGCTGTCGCGGCCTCCGGCGTGCAGGTCGCGATCGTCGTCGGCGGCGGCAACTTCTTCCGCGGCGCCGAGCTCCAGCTGGCCGGGATGGACCGGTCGCGCGCCGACTACATGGGCATGCTCGGCACCGTCATGAACTGCCTCGCGCTGCAGGACTTCCTCGAGAAGGAGGGTGTCGACACCCGCGTGCAGACCGCGATCACGATGGGCCAGGTCGCCGAGCCCTACATCCCGCGCAAGGCCATGCGTCACCTCGAGAAGGGCCGCGTCGTGATCTTCGGCGCCGGCTCCGGCATGCCCTACTTCTCCACCGACACCGTCGCGGCCCAGCGTGCCCTCGAGGTCCACGCCGAGGTGGTCCTGATGGCCAAGAACGGCGTCGACGGGATCTACACCGCCGACCCGAAGAAGGACCCGACGGCGACGAAGTACGATGAGATCACCTTCGGTGAGGCCCTGCAGAAGCAGCTCAAGATCGCCGACGCCACCGCGTTCGCCCTCTGCATGGAGAACAAGATGCCGATCGTCGTCTACGGTGCCGAGGACGAGGGGGCGGTCTACCGGATCGTCCAGGGTGAGAAGATCGGTACGCTCGTCACCGCTGGCTGAGCGGCACGAGCCCACACGCCACCCACATCACAACACTTACGAGCGCACAGGAGCATCCGGTGATCAACGACATCCTCAACGAGGCCGACAGCAAGATGGTGAAGTCGGTGGACTCCACGCGTGAGGACTTCGCCACGATTCGTGCTGGCCGGGCCACCCCGCAGATGTTCAGCAAGATCCTCGTCGACTACTACGGCACCCCGACGCCGATCCAGCAGCTCGCCTCGTTCACCAGCCCCGAGCCGCGGATCATCAACATCGCCCCGTTCGACATCGGCGCGATGGCCAACGTCGAGAAGGCGATCCGCGACTCCGACCTCGGCGTCAACCCGTCCAACGACGGCAAGATCCTGCGTGCGGTCTTCCCGGAGCTGACCGAGGAGCGCCGCAAGGAATACATCAAGCTCGCCAAGGAGAAGGCCGAGCAGGGTCGCGTCTCCGTGCGTCAGGTGCGCCAGAAGGCCAAGCAGGGTCTCGAGAAGCTCGAGAAGGACGGCGAAGCCAGCAAGGACGACGTCACCGGTGCCGAGAAGCGCCTCGACAGCCTCACCAAGAAGCACACCGACGCGATCGACGAGTTGCTCAAGTCCAAGGAAGCCGAGCTGCTCGAGGTTTGAGCCTGGGACCCCGCGAGGACGAGCGGGGTCACAACGCGAAAAGATCGAGCGAGCGCACGCCTGAGCTTGCGAAGGCGTGACCGCGTGTCGAGATCCAGTGAGTTTCCCGACACGGCTCCACCGCCGACAACACCCACGGATGAATGGCTGAATCTCAAGTGACCCAGACGCCGCCGTCTCCTTCTTCCCCGGCCCCCGAGCCGCCGAAGAAGGACTACGGCCGCGCCGGCCGCAACCTGCCCGCGGCGATCGGCTCTGCCGTCGTCCTCCTGGTCGCCATCGCGCTGAGCCTGATGTTCGTGAAGACGGCGTTCATGCTGATCGTCGTCGGCTGTGTCGTCGCCGCGGTGTGGGAGCTCCACCGGGGCCTGATGGCCAAGGACATGGACGTCCCCGAGCAACCGCTGATGATCGGCGGCACGGTGATGGTCCTGGTCGCCTACTTCCTGGGATCCGACGCGCTGGTGACGGCCACCGCGGTGACCGCTCTGGTGATCATGCTGTGGGTGCTGCGGCGTGGGGTCGAGGGCTACGTACGCACCTCGGCCGCGGCCGTCCTCACCCTGTTCTACCTGCCGTTCCTGGGCTCGTTCGTCGCGCTCATGCTCGGCGAGGGCGGCGGCTGGACCTCGGGCGGCCTCTCCGACGACGGCGTACGCGGCATCATCGTCTGGGTCCTGCTCACGATCATGTCCGACATCGGCGGCTACGTGGCCGGGGTCCTCTTCGGCAAGCACCCGATGGCGCCGGTGATCTCCCCGAAGAAGTCGTGGGAGGGCTTCGCCGGATCGGTGGTCTTCACCGTCGCCACCGGCGTCGGCCTGGTCGTATGGCTGCTCGACGGCGCCTGGTGGGTCGGTGTCGCGCTCGGAGTGGTCGCCTGCGTGATGGCCGTCCTCGGCGATCTGGTCGAGTCGGTCATCAAGCGCGACCTCGGTGTCAAGGACATGAGCCAGATCATCCCCGGGCACGGCGGCCTCATGGACCGTCTCGACTCGCTCCTGGCGACCGTCGCCCCGGTCTGGCTGATCCTTCACTACGCCGTCTTCTGAGCGGGCCCGGCCCCGATGCTCTTCCTCGTACGCCACGGACGACCCATCCAGGTGCGCGGCGTCGCCGCGGAGCACTGGGAGCTCGACCCGGCCGGGTTCGACGACGTCTGGGCTCTGCGTGACCGGCTGCCGACCGGCGCCGCGTGGTACTCCTCGCCCGAGCCCAAGGCGCAGCAGACCGCCCAGCTCCTCACCGACGGCGATGTCGGTGTGGTCGATGCCCTCCGTGAGCACCGCCGCGGCGAGGCCTGGGTCGATGACTTCCAGGCCACGGTCGAGCGGGCATTCGCGGAGCCGACGGTCCCGGCGTACGACGGCTGGGAGCCGCTGGAGGAGTGCCGCGCCCGCGTGACGAAGGCCGTTGCCGGGATCCTCTCGGCCCACGCGGGCGAGGACGCCGTGCTCATCGGTCACGGCACCGCCTGGACCGTTCTGGTGAGCGAGCTGACCGGCACGCCGCCAGATCTCGCCCGGTGGCGAGACCTCGGTTTCCCGGACCTGATCACCGTCGACGCCTGATCGTCCGCAACCATCGCGAGTTCGTCGCGGCAGCGATTCTTTACCAAAGGATCACGGTGTTCGGCGCTACGGTTGAAGAGTGACCCAGCGTCCCGCGGACCTCGACGTGGACTCCGATCCAGACGTCGAGGAAGATCACGGCCCGGAGGAGGAGTCCTCGGGGTCCGGTGGCCTGTGGGCCTGGCTGCACGACTCGCACCCGACCGTTGCGGCCCTGGTCGGCTTCTACCTCGGCCTGGCGTACGCGATCCTCGTACCCGGCACCTGGGGCGCGCTGCTGACGTGGGTCGTCGGGCAGGAGCGGGCCGAGGAGCTGTTCCCGTGGGTGGCGCTGACCCTGCTGGTGCCCCTGGCCCTGCTCATCCCGCGCAAGACCCGCCGCCTGGCTCAGTTCGTCTGGCTGGGGATCATCCTCACCGTGCTGGTGGTGGTCGGCGTAGGCTCGCTGGTCTTCTGGATCCTGCTGAAGACCGGCTGAGCGCGCGGGGGGCGGGATCCAGGTTTAGCCGTACGCCGCACCGCGATGGGACAATGGATGCGTGACCGAGCCCGACCCTGCGAACGTACCGGCCCCGCACAGCCCTGAGGCCGAGGCCGCCGCGATGGAGGGGCGCCGCCTGCCCCTGGTGATGGCTCCGCCCAAGGGCCGCGGGAAGCCGCCGCGCCATCTGGCCGACCTCGACCTGGCCGGCCGCCAGGACGCGGCGAAGGAGGCCGGGCTCCCGGGGTTCCGCGCCAAGCAGCTCTCGGTGCACTACTTCGAGCGGCTGGTCGACGACCCCGAGAAGATGACCGACCTTCCCGCCGGTCAGCGCCAGGAGCTGGTCGACACCTTCCTGCCCGACCTGATGACGCCGATCCGTCAGCAGGAGGCCGACAAGGGCACCACCGTCAAGACGCTGTGGAAGCTCTTCGACGGCGCTCTCGTCGAGTCGGTGCTGATGCGCTACACCGACCGCGCCACGGTCTGCATCTCCTCCCAGGCCGGCTGCGGCATGGCCTGCCCGTTCTGCGCCACCGGCCAGGGCGGTCTGGAGCGCAACATGTCGACCGCCGAGATCGTCCACCAGGTCGTCGTCGCCGCCCGGCAGATGGCCAGCGGCGAGATCCCCGGCGGCCCCGGCCGCCTCTCCAACGTGGTCTTCATGGGCATGGGGGAGCCGATGGCCAACTACAAGGCGCTGATGGGCGCGGTCCGCCGCCTCACCTCGCCGGCGCCCGAGGGCCTGGGGCTCTCGGCCCGCCACGTGACCGTCTCCACCGTCGGTCTCGTGCCCCGGATCAAGCAGCTCACCGAGGAGGGCATCCCGGTCACCCTCGCCCTCTCGCTGCACGCACCCGACGACGAGCTGCGCAACGAGCTCGTCCCGATCAACACCCGCTTCTCGGTCGCCGAGACCGTCGACGCCGCCTGGAACTACGCGCGCGTGACGAAGCGCCGAGTCTCCATCGAGTACGCCATGATGCGCGGCATCAACGACCAGGCCTGGCGCGCCGACCTGCTCGCCGACGTCCTCAACTCCTACGGCGACTGGGGCTGGGTCCACGTCAACCTGATCCCGTTGAACCCCACACCTGGCTCGAAGTGGACCGCGAGCGACCCGGCCGACGAGCGGGAGTTCGTACGCCGCCTCGAGGCCAAGGGCATCTCCACCACCGTCCGCGACACCCGCGGCCGCGAGATCGACGGTGCGTGCGGCCAGCTGGCCGCCGCGGAGTAGCGGCTCAAGCCCCTGGCGCGGGCCGGCGCTCGTGGCCGGGTCGGCCTCGGGTGCGGCGGACGTCCTTCATCTCCGACTCGTAGAGGTGACGCTTGCCCTCGACGAGAGTGTCGCGAGCCTGCTTCTCCAGCCGCTTGAAGGTGGCGTAGTAGCCGTCGTCGTACTCCTCGACGATCTGAAAGGTCCACCGGCCGTTGAGCACGTTGAGTCCTACGAGCTCGCGCTCGAACGTGTCCGCCAGCTCGGTGTGGCCGGCCTCGCGCAGCTGCTGGACACCCTTGCCGAGGGTGAGGTCGGCGGTGCCGGTGATGCGATGCATCGCGTACAGATGACCGCGGGCGATCTCGATCGCTTCGAGTGCCTCGCTGATGGAGCCGAGCGCCTCGACGGTGAGGTCGTCGACGCCTTCGGGCCGGATGTGCTCCTCATCGGTGGTCATGTCGTGATCGTGGCAAACGGAGCGAGCGGGCGGCAAGCCCTGGATCTCTGAGAGTCACACGGTGTTTCCGCTGATGACACCGCCCGGACTACCTGTCGTCCGGCACGTAGTTCTGGCCACGGGAGGTTCACCGACCCGTCAACCAAGTCGGGGGTCACGTTGCCGGACGGCGCTCACGATCGGGAACATGAGCATCAGCCTCGATCGGGTCCCGCTGGTCGCCGCCAACTCAGAGCCGCTCCGTGTCCTCATCGTCACGGAGTCGTTCCTGCCCCAGGTCAACGGCGTGACGAACTCCGTACGCCGCGTCCTGGAGCATCTCGCGATCGACGGCCACACCGTCGAGGTCGTGGCCCCCACCGGGCCCACCGAGTACGCCGGGTTCCCGGTGACCCGCACCCGGGGCGCGACGTTCTGGGTCTACAAGGACTTCCGCGTCGGACTCGAGACGCGGCGCAAGCTGCGCGCGGTGATGCGCCGGTTCAGCCCCGACGTCATCCACGTCGCCTCACCCGCGCTGCTCGGGCGGCAGGCGGTGCTGGTGGCCAAGGAGCTCGGCATCCCGAGCGTGGCGATCTACCAGACCGACCTGGTCGGCTTCTGGGACAAGTACAAGGCAGTCGGCGGCCCGCAGGCCGCGGCGATGCTCACCCGTCAGGCGCACTCGGCCGCCGACCGCACCCTGGCACCGAGCTCGTCGGCCCTCACCCAGCTCGAGGGCCTCGGCGTACAGCGCACCGGACTGTGGCCGCGAGGTGTCGACGTCGAGCTGTTCCACCCGAGTCGCATCGACCACGACCTGCGCGCCCGGCTCGCGCCCAACGGGGAGACCATCGTCGGGTACGTCGGCCGCCTCGCCCAGGAGAAGGAGCTGCACCTGCTGGCTCCGCTGGCGCACAACCCGGCGTACAAGGTCGTGCTCGTCGGTGGCGGCCCGCAGGAGCGCGAGCTGCGCCACCTGCTCCCGAACGCGACCTTCTTGGGCGTGCTGCAGGGCGAGGAGCTCGGGGCCGCGTACGCCTCCCTCGACGTGTTCGCGCACACCGGCTCCCACGAGACGTTCTGCCAGGCGGTCCAGGAGGCGCTCGCGTCCGGGGTCCCGGTCGTGGCGCCACGCTCGGGCGGGCCGCTGGACCTGGTCGCCGACGGCGTCACCGGGTTCTTCTACGAGCCCGGCAGCCGCGACGACCTCGGCTCCCACGTCGCGCTGCTCCACAACGACCCGCAGCTGCGGCTGCGGATGGGGCGCGAGGCCCGCAAGAGCGTCGCGCACAAGTCCTGGGGCGCGGTGAACGCCGCCCTGGTCGACCACTACCGCGACGTCATCCGGGCGCGCCGGCCGCGATGACGTCGAGGACCTCCTCGTCGGTGTCGACGAGGTGGATGTGGCCCTCCATCGCGCGGCCACGGGCGAGGGCCTGCAGGAGCGGCCAGACCGGCAGCTCCTCGGTCCAGTAGCTGCGCCCGACCAGCACCATCGGCGCGACCGCGCTCGCGTCGGCGTAGTAGTTCTCGCAGGCGTCCTGGAAGACCTCCTGCACGGTGCCGCCGGCACCGGGCAGGAAGACGATTCCGCCGTCGCAGACCTCCAGCAGCACCGCCTCGCGGGTGGCGTTGCGGAAGTACTTCGCGATCGCCCCGGCGAACACGTTGGGCGGCTCGTGCCCGTAGTGCCAGGTCGGGATCCCCAGCGACCTTCCGGGCTTGCCCTCGACCTGGTTCCGTACGTCCAGAGCGACCTGTGCCCATGACCGGATCGAGGGCCGGAACGACGGCACCGCGGCCAGCGCCGCGAGCGCATCGTCGAGCATGGTCTTCGGCGCTCCGGCGAGGAAGGCGCCCAGGTTGGCGGCCTCCATCGCTCCCGGGCCGCCGCCGGTCGCCACCACATGACGGCTCGCCAGGTGCTGAGCGAGGCGGGCCGCGGTCGCGTAGCCCTCCTCGCCCCGCCGCAGCGCGTGCCCGCCCATCATCCCGATGATCCGCGTGCCCTCGTCGCGGCGCTCCCGCACCCATGCCTCGAGCGCGGCGTCGATCGCGTGATCGTGGAGGGTGATCGCGAGCTCGTCGTCGGCGTCGAGCGGCTGCTGCAGCCAGGCGTACGCCCTCGCATCCAGGCTCCGCGCATAGACCGGGTCGTCGTAGAGCTCCTCGGGGGTGTAGAGCCGGGATCGGTAGACGTCGACGGGTGCCTCGGGGATCACCGGCATCACCAGCGCGCCCTCGTCCTCGGCGTAGTCGCCGTCCCCGGGTGCGAAGGTGCACCCGAGGAACGTGGCGCCGGCCAGCTCGGTCTCGCGCAGGGTCTCCGAACGCGAGCTCAGGTCCAGCGACCGCAGCCGCCACCCCTTCAGACTGCCGGCTCCAGCCGCCAAGTGCCCGTCGAGCTCGTCCACCGACTCGATGTCGACATGCCGTCCCCGGTGATGCTTCATACCGAGAAACCTACCGACTCACAGTGGCCAGGAGACTCCGGTCAGGCGCTCGGACTCGGTCCACAGCTTGCGGGCGAGCTCGGGGTCGGAGGCGACCGCGGTGCGGCCGACGAGGGTCGGGCTGCCGCGGTACTCGCCGAAGCCGTCCGGCCCGACGTAGCTTCCCGACGGAAGGTCCTGGCTGGCTGCGTACAGGGTCGGAAGTGCGCCCGCCTCCGCGGACTGCGCGACGACCCGGTTGCCGATCGCCATGAGGGCGTGCTTGACCGCGTTGCCGGTGTGGCTCTGCAGGTTGGTCGCCGCGTAGCCCGGGTGGGCGGCGTACGCCCGGAGCCCGGTGCCCTCCAGGCGCCGCTGGAGCTCGAGGGTGAAGAGCAGGTTGGAGATCTTCGACTGTCCGTAGGCCCGCTCGGTCTGGTAGTCGCGCCGCTCCCAGTTGAGGTCGTCGAGGTCGAAGCCGCCCCAGCGGTGGGCCGTGGAGGCGACCGTCACGACGCGGTCGGTGATGTGGGGGAGCAGCAGGTTGGTGAGCGCGAAGTGTCCCAGGTGGTTGGTGGCGAACTGGCTCTCGTAGCCGTCGGTCGTGAGGCGCTTGGGCACCATCATGATCCCGGCGTTGTTGATGAGTACGTCGATCTCGCCCTCCCACTCGTCGGCGAAGTGCCGCACCGAGCTGAGGTCGGCGAGGTCGAGCGCCCGCACTTCGGCGCTGCCGCCGATCGTGGCGGCCACCTCCTCGCCGGCGGCGACGTTGCGTACGGCCAGGACGACGCGGGCGCCCTTCGCGCCCAGCTGGGTGGCGACGACGCGGCCGAGGCCGCTGGTCGCGCCGGTGACGATGACGGTGCGGCCCTCGAAGGACGGGAGCCGTTCGGAAGTCCACTTCTGTTCGGTCATGGAACCAATCTAGGCGGTGCCAAGAATCTTGACAATGTCTAAATCGGTGAAATCTCGATAAGGTGTGCCTGATGACCGAGACGATGACCCGCTACCACCACGGCGACCTGCGCGCCGCGGTGCTCCGCCGTGCGGAGGAGGTGCTGCGCGAGTCGGGCACCGACGCGCTCTCGCTGCGCGGCATCGCCCGCGACCTGGGCGTGAGCCATGCCGCGCCGAGCGCCCACTTCCGCGACAAGAACGCGCTCTTCGACGCACTCGCGGTCGCCGGGTTCCGGCGGCTGGGCGAGGTCATGGACGCCGCGTTGGCCACTCGCGGCTCGCTCACCGACGACCTGGTGGCCTTCGCCTCGGCCTACCTCGACTTCGCCACCGACAACCCGGCACTGCTCTCGGTGATGTTCGCGCGCAAGCACAGCGAGACCTCTGGCGCCGAGATCGCCGAGGCCGTCGCCGCCGCCTTCGCCCACCCCACCGCCCTGCTCACCGAGGGTCAGGCCCGTGGTGAGGTCGTCGACGGTGACCCCGAGGTCATCGGGGTCACCGTCCTGGCCGCCATCCAGGGCCTCGCCACCTTCGTCGGCTCCGGTTTCGTGACGCCCGAGCAGTCGCAGGGGATGCTGGAGGACGTCGTCGCCACCCTGATGCGCGGCCTGGCCCGCTAGCGCTCAGAAGGCGTGCGCCATCAGGTCGGCGTAGACCTCCTGCTCATCGACCTCCAGGCCCCGGGCCTGGAACCACTTCGCGACGTTGGTGATGTCGCGGAGCAGGAAGTCGAAGCCCAGCGGGTTGCCGACCAGGTCGATGATCTGGGGGAGATCGATGATCACGAGCCGGTCCTGCTGGGCCAGGATGTTGTACGGCGAGAGGTCACCGTGGACCAGGCCGGCCTGCACCATCGTGGCCAGCGCGTCGACGAGCCCGTCCCACCACATCTCCAGGACGTGGTGCTCCGGCCGGGTCTGGGCGAGCCGCGGCGCCGTCTCGAGCTCGCCGTTGCCGTCGTCGACCGCGATCCACTCCATCAGGATCTCGGTCCCGTCGATCTGCACCGGATAGGGGACCGGGAGGCCGAGGTTCCAGCAGCGTACGAGCGCGTTCCACTCGGCGTTGGCCCACTCGGCCTTGGCGACCTCGCGGCCGAAGGTCGAGCCCTTCTTCAGCGCGCGCTCGTCGCGGGAGCGCTTGACCGAACGGCCCTCGGTGTAGGTCGCGGCCCGGTGGAAGGTGCGATGGTCGGTGTCGCGGTAGCGCTTGGCGACCATCAGCGCCTCCTGCTCGGGGAAGAGCGGGTCGGCCCGTACCACCAGGAAGGCGTCGGCCTCCTTGCCGGTCTTGAGGATGCCGAGCTCGGTGTCGATGGCGCCCTGAGAGGTCACCACCCAGTCCGGGCGCGGCTCCGGTCCACGCGAGAGCGGCTCCACGGAGAGCCAGGTGGACCAGCGTTGTCCATCGTCCAGGTCGTCGTACGCCTGGAAGTCGAAGACGAAATTCGAGTCGATCCCCTGGAGAGGATCAGCGGAGATGTTCTCCTGAGTCACTTCGGGTGCTCCTGATACGAGAGATGTGGTCTGTGGGCAGGCACAGGACAACGACAGTCATGGTCTGCTCCTCTCGATCAGGGGCGCCTCGTGGACGAGGACGCCGGTCGCGCTCCATGGTGGAGGACCGCGACCGGCGTACGCAACAGGTTTATCGGGCTAGGGCGAGACGAGCCACATGTCGTCGTTGCCGAGCATCAGGACGCGGCCGTCGTCGAGCCCGTAGGCGACGGACCCGTACGGAGCCGCCAGCCGTGCCGTCTCGTCGCCGGATCCGGAGTCGACGAAGGTGTGCGTGTAGGCGGGCAGCTTTCGGCCGATGGCGAGGCCGGCCAGTCCGGCCGGACCGTTGTCGAAGTGATCGATGACCGGCCCACTGACAGCTACGTCGGGGTAGAGCCGCTTCGATTCGACGGCCGCGCGCCGCGACCTGCTGTTCAGGTCCTGGCTCCACAGACGCTTTCCGGTCGGCGAATATGCCACGAGCCGGTCGCTCTGGATGAGCACGACGGCGTCCGGGGTAGGCCTCAGCAGCTGCCGGTCGTCGGCCTCGGAGGCCGGATCGACCTCGACCTGAAATGCGGATGCGCGCCGACCCTCGAGATCGGCGGTGACGATGTCGTAGGCACCCTCGGAGTGGTTTGTCACGTAGATCCGGTCGGCGAAGACGTCGACGGTGGGAAAGCCGAGATCCGGGCAGGGCGTGGAACTCGTCCACGCTGTGGCCCCGGCCCTGACGGCGGTGAAGATGCAGGTCCCGTCCTTGCGGGACATCCCGACCAGGAGGTCACCGACCTGGGCCGCGACGTGATCGTCCATGACGCCGACCGGTGCTCCCCAGCGCTTGCCGTTCCGCACCTGGAAGGCCGAACGTGTCTCGGGATCGATGTCGACCGGCATTCTTGGGACTCGCTGGACGAGCCGACTGTCGTCGAGGGTCGTGACGCCGACGACGGCCGGGATGCCGAGATCGAGCGACTCTCGCGAGGTGCTGGACGTGATCGTTCCCGCGGCGTCGAAGTGCACCAGGGTGCATCCCTCGTCCTCGTCGCACCGAACAGCATCGAGCTCGCCGTCGGTGCTGATGGCGATCGGCATGTGCAGGTCGTCGAGAGCTTGGTGCCACACCTGGTCGCCGCTCCGGTCGTACATCGCGAGGCCATCGATGCTGACCACCGCCACGTCGCCGCTGTCCCCGACCCGGGCCCAGGCCCCGTCCTGATAGTCCTCGGCGATCTCCCGCCCGCTGGACAGGTCGCGGATCGTGAGCACGTCGTCCTCGTAGGTATAGATCCGGTCGCGGACCACGACGGCCTCGTCGCCGCCATCGCTGATCTCGACGTGCCAGGCCACGTCGCCGGCGACCAGGTCGTGGGCTCGCCAGTGGGCGATCCCTACGGTCAGACCGCAGACGGCGACGACGACTGCCACCGAGATGAGCGTCTTCTTGGCGCCCGACGACACTGCCATGACTTCCCCCGAGATCCTGGATACGACAGCGGCAGCGTAGCCGTTCCGGTCCGGAGGGTCAGTGACCTCCGACCAGCGGAGCGACGGCCCGGGCTACCAACGATCCCTTGCCGGTGGCGGTCTCCTCGGCGTCGGCCATGGTCATTGCGCGCAGGCCGGCGTTGACGCCGAGCCAACGCAGCGGCTCCGGCTCCCAGCGCGGTGAGACGTGACCGACCCAGGGGAGGGCGGTGAGATCGGACTCGGTGCCGAGGACCAGGTCGCGCAGCGTACGGCCGGCGAGGTTGGTGGTCGCGACGCCGTCGCCGACGTAGCCGCCGGCGTGCGCGAGGCCGCTGGCGGGGTCGTAGCCGACCGAGGCGTGCCAGTCGCGCGGGATGCCGAGGACCCCGCCCCACCTGTGGGTGATCTTGTGGCTGCGTACGGCCGGGAACAGCTCGACCAGGGTCTCCTGCAGGCGACGGTGGGTGCGGAGGTCGGAGGCGTCCGCGTGGGTGATCTTCGACCCGAAGGAGTACGGAGCGCCCCGGCCGCCGAAGACCAGCCGGTCGTCCGCGGTGCGCTGTCCGTAGATCAGCAGGTGCCGGCCGTCGGAGAAGGTCTCGCGCTCGTCCAGGCCGATGCTCGACCAGACCAGGTCGGAGAGCGGCTCGGTGGCGATGATGAGGGAGCGCACCGGGATGACCTCGCGCTCGAGCCCGGCCAGTGTCGGGGTGTAGCCCTCGGTGGCACGTACGACGACGTCGGCGGTGACCGCATCACGCTCCGTCCGCACGAGGTGCGGCTCGATCGCGGTGACCCGGGTCTGCTCGTAGATCGTGACGCCGCGGGCCTCGACGGCACGGGCCAGGCCGCGGACGAGCTTGGCGGGGTGGAGCGCTGCGCAGTCGGGGGTGTAGGTGGCACCGAGGGTGCCGGTCGCGGCGAGGCGCTTCTCGGCGGCGGCCTGGTCCAGCAGCGAGATCTCGGCGTCACCGAGCCCCCAGGAGCGGGCGTGCTCGACCTCGTCGCGGGCGCGCTCGAGCTGGGCGGCGGTACGGGCCACGACGACTGTGCCGCCCTTGGCGATATCTGCCTCGATGCCCTCCGCCGCGGCGACCCGGATGACCTCGTCGACGGTCGCCCGCATCGCCCGGTCCTGGGCGAGAGCGGCCTCCCGGCTCGAGCCCGCCGCCACCTTGTCGAGCGAGGCGGGGAAGAGGGCCGAGCACCAGCCGCCGTTGCGGCCCGAGGCCCCGAAGCCGGCGACCTCGGCCTCGAGGACCGCGATCTTCAGGTCGGGCCGGGCCTCGGCCAGGTAGTAGGCCGTCCACAGGCCGGTGTAGCCGGCCCCGACGATCGCGACATCCACCTCGAGGTCGCCCATCAACGCCGGGCGAGGCTCCCAGGAGTCGCCTGCGGTCTCGTGCCACAGGCTGATGTCGGAGTAGGTCACCGGGCCACCTCCGTAGCGCAAACGCCAGAATACGGATGTGGCCCGGTGAAAGACTCACGGGTCGCTCGCTGGCGCTCGCTCACCGGACGCCCCAGGCGTACGTCTGCTTGTGCAGGTGGAGGTACATGAACGTCTCGGTGCTCACCACGCCCTCGATGGCGCGGATCTTGCTGGAGACGAGGTTGAGAAGGGCTTCGTCGCTCTCGGCGACGACCTCCACGAGCAGGTCGTAGGAGCCGGCGGTGATGACGATGTAGTCCACCTCGTCGAGCTTGCCGAGCTCGTCGGCGATCCCCTCGATCGGCCCGGAGGTGCGTACGCCGATCATGGCCTGGCGCGCGAAGCCGAGCTCGAGCGGGTCGGTGACAGCGACGACCTGCATGACGCCGCTGTCGACGAGGCGCTGCACGCGCTGCCGCACCGCGGCCTCGCTCAGGCCGACCTCCTTGCCGATCGCGGCATAGCTGCGCCGCCCGTCCTGCTGGAGCTGCTCGATGATCAGCTTGTTGACCTCGTCGAGGTGAGCGCCCCCGTTGCGCTTGCGAGTGGTCATGGCGCCCAGTCAACCTGTTTGCCGTGGCCTGATGCAACGAAATCCGTCGTGTGTAACGAACAATTTCCATGATTCCGTACATTGTGTGTGGCTGAAGGCCTCTGAAGTTGTCATAGTGGGCGTCGTGAACCATGTCTCGCTGACCGATGCGAAGCCCGCCGTCTACTGGCTGGACGACCCTGCGAAGCCAGCGCCGCTGCCGCCTCTGCTCGGGGTGGAGTCGGCCGATCTGGTCGTCGTCGGAGGCGGGTACTCGGGGCTGTGGACGGCACTGCTGGCCCGCGAGCGGTATCCGTCGTGGTCGGTGGTGGTGCTGGAGGCCGGCCAGTGCGGGGACCAGGCATCGGGCCGCAACGGCGGCTTCGCCGAGGCGTCGTTGACACATGGCTTCTGGAACGGTCTGGAGCGCTGGCCCGACGAGCTCGCGACCCTGGACCGGCTCGGCCAGCAGAATCTCGACGAGATGGCGGCGACCATCCAGGACCACAGCATCGACTGCGACTGGCAGCTCACCGGTGCGCTGAACGTCGCCACCCGTCCGCACGAGGTCGACGACCTCGCCGAGTGGTCGACCGCGCTGACCGAGCACGGCATCAAGCATCGGTTGCTGGATGACATCGGCGTACGGGACGAGCTCCGCTCGCCGACCTACCTCGGTGGCTTGGAGGTGGTCGGTGACACGGCCACGATCGAGCCGGCGCGGCTGGCGTGGGGTCTGCGGCAGGCCTGTCTGGACGCCGGGGTGGTGATCCACGAGGGCTCTGCGGTCACCGGTCTCGAGCGTGACGGTTCGGGGATGCGGGTCTCGACGATCGCGGGTTCGGTCCGGGCCGGGCGGGTGGCACTGGCCACCAACGCCTTCCCGCCGCTGCTGCGGCGGCTGCGGATGATGACCGTGCCGGTCTACGACTACGTACTCATGACCGAACCGCTCTCCGCCGCGCAGATGGATGCCATCGGCTGGGCGAACCGGCAAGGCGTCAGTGACTCCGCCAACCACTTCCACTACTACCGCCTGACCAGGGACAACCGGATCCTGTGGGGCGGCTACGACGCGATCTACCACTTCGGATCGAAGATCTCACCGGAGCTGGAGACCGGCGCCACCCACGACAAGCTGGCCGGCCACTTCTTCGAGACCTTCCCGCAGCTCGAGGGCCTCCGCTTCACCCACCGTTGGGCCGGCATCATCGACACCTGCACCCGCTTCTCGGCATTCTTCGGCAAGGCGTACGCGGGCCGCGTCGCCTACGCCCTCGGCTACACCGGTCTAGGCGTCGGGGCCACCCGCTTCGGCGCCCAGGTCATGCTCGACCTCCTCAGCGGCGAGCAGACGGAACGTACGTCGCTCGAGATGGTGCGCTCCAAGCCGCTGCCGTTCCCACCCGAGCCGGCGCGGTATGCGGGCATCTCGATGATGGTCCGCTCGCTCGGGAAGGCTGATGCCAACGGGGGTCGTCGCGACCTGTTCCTGCGGACGATGGATCGGCTGGGGCTGGGGTTCGACTCGTAAGGCTTGGCTTCTCGGCGGGCGCTGTGGCTGGTCGTTCTTCTCATGGTCGGGCCGCCGACCCGTTATGGATGGTGTTCTCGCCAGATCCCGGAGTCAAGGACGGCCTGCGGCCGCCGGCTTCGCCGGTCGCCTTCGGAGATCCTTGACACTGGGCTCCGTCGAGAATTTTGGCTGGCTATCGGGTCGGCGGCGGGGTGTGGCGCGAATTCCTTGGGTTGCGTACGGGCTTGGGATCTCGGGTTGGTGAGTCCTGGTGGGTGAAGGGTCTGCTCGGTGCCGATACCAAGAGGAGGGGCGATGACCTGGGTATGGCGGATGCTGCTGCCTCAGGTGGCTCGTGGCCATGGTCGTCTCGGGCGGGTCGCCTGGGCGGACGGGCTGGGTCATCAGGTGGCGACTGAGGTGCCGCGCACTGGCAGCGCCGCCCGATGCAGCGCAGGCCGGATCAGCGCAGGCCGGATCAGCGCAGGCCGGATCAGCGCAGGCCGGATCAGCGCAGGCCGGATCAGCGCAGGCCGGATCAGCGCAGGCCGGATCAGCGCACG
>NZ_JBEORF010000017.1:139388-141097 GCF_040302125.1 Nocardioides sp. NPDC127514
GCGCAGGCCGGACCAGCACTGCCCGCCGCAGAGCATCGGCAGGTTGGCACCCGGCAGGAGTGGTACGACAGGACGGTGGGTGGGACGCAGATCAGCGATCGCCCGTCGTGGGATCGGATGAGTACGGGCACGGCGGCGCAGGCCGGCCCGGGGATCAGCTGGTTCGGGTGCGCCTGGTGAACCGGATCCGCCCATCTGGTAGCCGCTCATAGGCGTAGTCGGGGTCGTGGATCCGGCGATGGTCACTCGCACACAACAGGACCATGTTCGCCAAGCTCGTTCGGCCGCCTTCGGACCAGGGTTTCAGGTGATGTGCCTCGGTCCAGGCTGCGGGTGCGTCGCAGTCTTCGGCTTGGCAGCACTGGTCGCGTAGCCGGAGTGCTCGGTGTTGGACCGGGTATGCCAGCCGGGCGGTGCGGCCGAGGTCGAGGATCTCGGAGTCGGTGCCGAGGACGACCGGGACGAGGTCTGCGTTGCAGGCCATCCGGCGGGCCTCGGCGGCGGTGATCTGCTCGCCGTCGAACCCGAGGGCGGCGGTGCCGAGGTCCTTGCGGAGGTCCTCCACGCTCATGGTGATGAACACCGTGGTCCCGTGCCCACCGTGCCTGGGGAGCTGGTCGACGTCGTAGGTCTCGATGACCCGGGCGAACGCCTGGCCGAGCAGCCGGTCGTAGGGGGCTTTGCGGCCCTTGTCCTCGGCCGAGAGCTTCCTGGGCTGGGCCAACGAGTCCAACAACGTGCGGAGCCGCAGCCCGACCGCGCGGGAAACCCTCGCGTGGATGTCGATGGTGCCGTCGCCGTTGTCGCGGGAGGAGAAGAACGTACGCCGCTGGGCGTGCTCTTCCTCCCGCTGCAGCGCTTTGGCCTCAGCCTGCTCGAACCGTTCCGGGTCGATCTCAGCGAGAATCCGGCGGCCGACGATCTTCAACTCGTTCGCCGTCAACCGGGCCGCGTAATCGACCAGCAGCTTCTCGGCCAAGACCAGGTCCTCGGCACTGGCGGAGGGGTCGGCCTCGATGGCATCGAGGGCCTGGGTGATCGCCCGCGCTTTGTCCTGGGACACCACACCCTCAGCGAGACCGGCGGCCACGAGGTCGTACTTCGCGACTGCCGCCGCGAGTCTCACCTGGGAGCGAGCCACGCCCTTGTCGACCAGCAACTCGGTCCGCATCCACCCGGAGGCGTCCTTGGCACCGGTCTCCTCAGCGATGTCACCGGCCGTGGCGAGCACTCGCAGCTTCAACGCAGCCTGTTGGGCCTGGAGCTTCTCCAACCGCTCGAGCAGGTCCTTCTTCTGCCCGGTGCGCCAATAGGCCGGATCCCGGGTCAGCAGTCGATCGAGGGAGGATTCGATGGCGCTCAGTTCTGCGTCGATCGCGTCACCGGGGTTGGTGTCCCAGTGGTTGGTGTCGCGTTCAAGACTCATCGCCATCCCTCCCTTCAAAGAAGTGTTGTGATGGGTCTGATTCTACGCCTTCAACGCCTGACTGACTATCTATTTTCCCTGATCAGACACCATTTTCGCGGTGAGCGAACGACCTCGTTCCTGTGGATGGTAAGTGGCCCGAAGGGCCACCCTTCCGCCCCATCAACCTCACCTGTCCCAAGGAAGATTCCGCTGCGCCACACCCGGGCCGCCGCCCCGATAGCCAGCCAAGTTTTTTCTCGATCTGGTCCGGAGTCCAGGACCGCCGAAGGCGGCCGGCGAA